>JANLOU010000022.1:0-11862 GCA_031366735.1 Candidatus Eiseniibacteriota bacterium | reverse complement strand
GACCGGAGCGCGCTGACCGAACCGGGCCACGCACCTCCTTCCTCCTGCCCGGGAATGCCATGCCGTATGGCATCGACGCCTACTTCTCCGAACAGCAGAGCTCCAAGCGACGCTTCGCGCTCGCTTCGGGGTTGGTGGCCTTGTTGGCCCTGCTCTTTATGTCGGCGCTGCGCGGGCACGCGGTGCGCGAGGCCCTCGATCAGGCGCGACGCTTCGGTTTCGAGGGGCCCGAGCAGTGGGTGGAGCGGATCCGACTCGAGGAGGTCGGCAGCGAGGAACGCGCGGGCACCACCACCTACGAACTGGTGTACGAGGAGGCGAGGAAGGGCGGCGAGGCGGCCACGCCCACTCCGCCCCCGCCGCGAGAGGGCAGGGTGCCGCGCAAACTGCTGTCCGAGGACGGTCCCGGAGTGCGGGACCGCGACCTGCTCGCGCGCGCGCGCGCCTTGCGCTTGGAAGGCCCGATCGTCATGTCGGACCAGTTGATCAGCGAAAGGATCGTTCGGCCCGAGTACCCGGACGCGGCCATCGAGCACGACATCGAGGGGATGGTCGAGTTGGTCGCGTTGGTCGACACGACGGGCGCCGTGGTGGAGGTGCAGATCCTCAAGAGCCCGCATCCACTGCTCGAGAAAGCCGCCATCGATGCGGTGCTACAATGTCGTTATCGGCCGTTCCGGCTGCACGAGAAGACCCTGCCCGCCTGGGCGGCATTCCGGTTCGCGTTCACGCTGTACGCGCGGTGAGTCGAACGCTCGCCGCCTGACTCGGTTTCCTCCCGGAGGATACGCATGCGCCGCATTCTCGCTCTGCTTCTCGGGCTCGCGTGCTTCGCAGCCCCCGCCCATGCCCACCACACGAGCGACCGGGCCGCCGCAGCCCCCGCGGGCAGCACGACACCCCCGCCCTATGACAGCCATGGGCTCGGGGGCACGCATCACGCGGTGAGCACCCGAAGTGCCGAGGCGCAGCGCCTGTTCGATCAGGGACTGGGGCTGTGTTTCGCGTTCAATCACGAGGAAGCGGTGCGCTCGTTCGAACGCGCGCTCAAGGCGGACCCCGGGTTGGCCATGGCGCACTGGGGGATCGCGTATGCGCTCGGGCCGAACATCAATCTGGCCATCGACAGCGCCCGCTCCGTGCAGGCCTATGCCGCCATCCAACAGGCCCGTGCGCTCAGCGCCAACGCCTCGGCCCCCGAGCGCGATTGGATCGAGGCCATGGCCACCCGTTACGCCTCGCCTGCGCCCGCGGATCGCCTCCCGCTGGAGCGCGCGTTCCGCCAGGCCATGCGCGGGCTGCATGATAAGTACCCGAACGATCCCGATGCCGCGGTCATCTACGCCGAGTCCATTCTCGACCTGACCCCGTGGGATTACTGGCTTGCCAGCGGAGCGCCGCGGCCCGACACCGAGGAGCTCCTGCTCGTGCTGGAAGCCGTGCTCCAGAAGCATCCGCAGCATGTTGCCGCAAACCACTACTACATCCACGCCGTCGAGGCCTCGCCCCACCCCGAGCGCGCCGCTGCCGCCGCCGCGACACTGGCGCACCTTGCCCCCGATGCGGGCCACTTGGTGCATATGCCTTCGCACATCCTGCAGCGCACGGGCGACTACTGGGGCTCCGTGCAGGCGAATGTGCGAGCCGCCCGCGTGGACAGCGCCTATATCACGCGCTACCACGTCGAGGGTGTCTATCCGCTCATGTACTGGAACCACAATCATGATTTCGCCGCGGCGGCGTTCATGCAGGTGGGCCGCTATCGGGACGCCATGCGACACGCGGATTTCATCCGCCGCAACGCGACCGAGATGGCGCCCATGATGCCCATGATCGAATCGTTCGCGGCGCGTCCCTACGAGATCATGGTGCAGGCCCGGCACTGGCAGGAACTGCTGCGCACGCCCGAGCCGCCACCCTTCATGGTCAGTTCGCGCCTGACATGGCGCTTCGCCCGCGGAGCTGCGCACGCCGCAACCGGGCAGCTGGCCGCAGCGCGTGCGGATCTCGACAGCCTTGGGGCCGGCATCGACCGCCTGCCCGCCGATTATCCGATGGGCACGAACCTGGCGCCGGCGGTGATGGCGGTGGCGCGGGCGCAGTTGGCCGGGCGCATCGCGCGAGCGGCGGGCGATCTCGAGGCGGCCGAGCACGAGCTGCGCGCCGCGGTCGTCGCGTTCCATGCGTTGCGTTACGACGAGCCCGAAGAGTGGCTGCTGCCACCGCGACTCGATCTGGGAGCCGTACTACTCGCCCGCGGGCAATATGCCGCGGCCGAGGTGATCTTCCGCGAGGAGCTTGGGCTTCACCCGAACTCCGGGCGGGCGCTGCACGGGCTGGCCAAGGCGCAGCAGGCACAGGGCAAGGCGCGCGAGGCGGCCCGAACACGGATCGCGCTGACGGACGCGTGGAAGCGGGCCGACAGTCCATTGCGCGCCGAGGATCTTTAGCAGGACACGGCGAGCGCCAGCCTGGGTTCACGCGCTCACATCTGGAACTTGCCGAAGTCCTCGGGGTCCAGATTCTCGAGGAAGCGCCGCAGTTGTTCGGCCTTCTCCTCCTCGGTCGCAGCGCGGGGCGGGGAGATCGGCTCGGACTCCGACGCGTCCTCGGCGGCCTCCTGCGGCACCGGCGGCTCTTGCAACAGCTCTTCATTCACGAACAACGGCGCCTTGGCGCGCAGTGCGATGGCGATCGAGTCGGAAGGGCGCGCGTCGATCTTGAGCACATCCTTGTCGCGTTCGATGAACAGCGTGGCGAAGAAAGTATTCTCGCGCAGGTCGGCGATGACCACGCGGGTCACGCGCGCCTTGAACCCTTCGACCACCAGCGCGATCAGATCGTGCGTGAGCGGGCGCGGAAAGGACTCGTCACTGAGCAGCCGCTGGATCGCGGCGGCCTCGGCCGGGCCGATCCAGATGGGCAGGATGCGAGTCCCGTCCAACTCCTGAAGCACGACCACATGCTGCTGGGTCTTGTTCTCGACGACGAGCCCGTGGACCCGCACCTCGACCACGCTCACAGCTTGCCGCCAGGTCCCTTCGCAGCGGACTTGGCGCCCGTCGAGTCCAATCCCAGGGGAAGGAACCCGGGGGCCTCCTCGGTGCGCATGTGTTCGATCATCCACGTCGCGGACGCCGCGAGTTCGCTCTTGGGGTAGCGCTTGAGCAGCGCCTTGAATGCCGCGTCAGCCTGCTCGTAATCCTTGAGTTCCTCGGAGTGGATGAAGCCCACCATGAACTGCGCCTGCGGGGACACATCGGCCTGCGGATACAGGTCCACGACCTTCTGGTAGGCGGCGATCCGCTGCTGCGGCGTGCCCGCCTGCTGCGCATCCTGGAACAGGTCGCGCGCCGATTTCTTGGCGGAGTAGAAGCTCTTGATCACGGAGGAATCGGGCTGCACGCCGAGCCGCGCCTTGGCCTTGGCGAGCACATCCTGATAGTAAGTGTTCGTGCGCTGCTGGCTGAGCTGGCGCACGATGAAACTGCGCACCTGATCGAAGCTGCGCACGCCGTCCGGCCGCACATCGTCGACCTTGATCACATGCCAGCCGCGATCGGTCTTGAACGGTCCGCCGATCCTGCCCGTGCCCAGCGCCATCGCTGACTCCGCCAGTGCGGGCTGCGTGCCCAGCGAGCTGAAGGCCCCTTCGCGCGTGGTGGTGCCCAGCGAGCCGCCATTGGTCCTGGTCAGCGTGTCCGCCGTCCAGGTCTTGACGAGCTTGTCCCAGTCCGCGCCCTTGGCCTGCGCCAGTGCCAGCACTTTCCTGGCCTCGGGCTGGGTCTTGAGCTGGATGTGACGCACCGTCACCGAGGCCGGCGTCTTGAACTCGTCGGCGTGCCCTTCGTAGTAGGCCTTGGCTTCGCTGTCCGAGGGCGCTGGATTCTGGGCCATCAGTTCATTCACCCAGGTGCGGACCAGCAGGTCCCGGCGTTGCTGCTCCAACTGCCGCTGGATCGCTTCGCGCTTGGGCACCCCGTTGCGCGTGGCGTCGAGCAACCACACCTTCTCCTCGACCAGACGCTCCAGCAACTGCTGGCGCCCTTCGGGAGTGGTGTAGTTGGCGCGGTACTGCTCGGGAAGTTCGGCCACACGCTCGCTCACCGACCGGCGGGTGATCACCTGATCGCCCACCCGGACGAGCACCGCGTCGGAATCCTCGGGAGCCACCGAACGCGTCATGCGAGTTGCCTTGGAATCCGACTTCTTGGCGGGCGCGGCCATCAAGGACACCGAGCCCATGACCAGCAGGATCAGGATCGAACCGAACACCCGCGCGCTTCTCATGCCCGGACCACCCACACCTTGACCGTGGCCGAGACGCCGCCGAAGAACTTGATCTCGACATCGTAGTTGCCCAACTGCTTGATGTGATCGTCCATCTCGATCCGACGCTTGTCGACCGGATGCCCGGCAGCCTTGAGCGCATCGGCGACATCCGCATTCGTGATCGAACCGAATAGCGTGTCCTCTTCGTTCGCCTGAGCCTTGATGTCGATCTGCAGACCGTCGAGCTTCTTGGCCTCTTCCTTCGCGGCTGCGACCAGCTTCTCGGACTGCACGCTCTTCTGGCGCTCGAGCTCCACATACAGGTTGCTGGCCTTGGTGCCGGTCGCGATCGCGAGGCGGCGGGGCAGCAGGTAGTTGCGTGCGAAGCCGGGCTTCACATTGACGGTGGCGCCCTTCTGGCCCACACCCTTCATGTCATCAAGCAGGATCACTTCCATCGCAGGAATCTCCTATGCCTCCCCGTCCGGGGAAGGTTCGAGCCGCCGGAAATCGAACCACGCGTCGCTGAGGCCCACAAAGGCCAGCGAGAGCAGGAACACCGGCATGGTCAGGATGAACAGGATCGACAGCATCAGCACGACCAATCCCAGGGGCATCCCCCGGGAGGACAACAGCACCGTGATGGTCGCCAGACCCTGCAGACTATAGCCCAACAGGGCTTGCAGCAGCAGCAGCCCCGCGGTGGGGTGCCACGACGACGGCGCGAACAGCGTGAGTGCGAGTCCCGCGATCAGCGGAACCAGTGCCAGATCGGGAAGCCGCCAGGCGCTGAACGGGTTGCGGGACAACCGGGGCCAGCCCAGCGCCCCCGCGGTGCGAGCCGCGAGCGAACGCCCCGCCGAGACGAGCAGCGCGACCCAGACGAAGAGGGATGCCGGAATCAGGACCGGCAGCGCTTCGCGGTTGTTCTTCTCGAGTTCCTGGACCGCAGCGGCGGTCCAACCCGCTTTCTGCAACTCGGTGTACATCCAACTCTGGGCCGGTTTCTGCGCCTCGGCGATACGCCCGATGAACCCGGAATAGCCCGGGAACAACGGCATCGCCGCCGCCAGCAGCAGGAGCGGGACGAGCATCCACGCTCGGTAGCCCGAACTCGGGCCGCCCCCCTCCTCCTGAAGCCCCATCCATGCTCCCGAGAACGCCGCCGCCGGAGCCCACCAGATGAACCACGGCGAGAACGGCTTTCCCACGCCCATCTGCAACCCGATCGCCACCAGCGACAACAGCACTGGGAACGCGATCGCAGGTCGGCCGAAGCGCCACGACAGGAGCAGCGCCACGCACACCAGTGCGGGCACTGCGATCCAGAGCGTGTCCCACGGCCACGGCGTCGTCGCGGAGCCCACGACGAGCATCAACAGGACCGGCACCACCGCCAACGCCCTCAGCCACCGTGGCCGGGCGCTCGGCGGCATGTCAGCGATAGAAGTCACTGGTGAACGGCAGCAGCGCCAGGAGGCGAGCCCGCTTGATGGCGGTCGTCAGCTGCTTCTGGTGCATGGCGCAGGTCCCCGAGACACGCCGCGGCACGATCTTGCCGCGGTCGGTCACGAACCGGCCGAGCCGCTTCTCGTCCTTGTAGTCGATGAATCCGACTTTCTCGATGCACAACTTGCAATACTTCTTCTTGACGCTCTTGCCTTCACGTTCCTTGGCCATTCTGGTCTCTCTTGGCTATGAGGTTGGATCCTCGGATGCCGCATCGAGCGATGTTCCGCTGGAGGGGGCCTTCTCGAGGAAGTGGACCGATTCTGCGCGCAGCTCCAGCGTCTGACGCTTTTCGCCCCGCGTACTCGCCCACTCCCGCATCTGTAGACGTCCTTCGACCACCACCGCGCTGCCCGTGTGCAGGAACTGCCCGCACACTTCTGCGAGGCGCTGGTAACACATCACCGTCACAAAACCCGTCTGTTCGGAGGGCTTGCCATCACGGGTGCGGTACCGCCGGTGGAACGCCAGCGAGAAGCTGGTGACCGGGGTGCCATCACTGGCGTAACGCTTTTCCGGATCGCGCGTGAGACGACCGCTCAGGACGATCCGGTTGATCTCCGGGAGCTTCAGTTCGGACATCGGCCCTCCGCTTCAGGGGCGAGACAGAACGCTGCTTACAGACTCGAACTCAATCGTCGTCGCTGTCGCCGCCCTCACCCTCGGGCACGCCGCGCGTGAGCTCGGGCGAGATGTACAGGGTCGTCAGCACGCGCATGACGTCTTCGTTCAGACGCAGACGGCGCTCGACTTCCTTGACCCCCGGACCCGGCCCCTGCCAGACGAACATGGTGTACACGCCGTCACGCTTCTTGTTGACCTCGTAGGCCAGACGACGCTTGCCCCACTTCTGGACCTCGACGACTTCACCACCGATGTCCTTGATCCAGCCGCTCACCTTGTCGGCTTCTTCTCCCGCGCGGGTCTCATCGTACCCGGGGTCGAGGATATAAACGGTCTCGTACTTGGTCACGACTCAGGAACCTCCTTACGGACCTTCCGATTGAACTGATTCATGGCGCTGAGGGTGCCAGCTTGCACCCAACATTCCACTGCCTCCGCCGCAAGGCGGACCATCTCAGCCAACGCCGGCGCTTCCTCCGGCGCGAACTCATCCAACACATGCTCCTTCAACTCGGCGCTGCTGTCCGCTTGGCCAACGCCGAGGCGCAGCCGAGCGAACTCCTGCGAACCGAGCGCGACTTCCAGGCTCTCGAGCCCGCGATGTCCCCCGCTGGAACCCCCGGGCCGAATGCGGATCGACCCCAACGGCAGGTACACATCGTCGGACACCACCAGCAGCTCCGCGGCAACCAGGCCATGTCGCTGCTGCCAACTCTGCAACGCCTCGCCGCTCAGGTTCATGAATGTGAGCGGCTTCAGCAATACCACCTCGCGGTCCGCCACGACGGCACGGACACTCTGGTACTCGTGACATGCCTCGTCGCGAGTGGCCTGCCAGCGTTCGGCCAGCGCATCCAGCACCCACCACGCCACATTGTGGCGGGTGCGCCCGTAGCGCTCACCGGGATTGCCAAGCCCCAGAACCAGCTGCACCGCGAACTACTTCTTGTCCTTCTTGTCCTTCTCGACCACGGCTTCGTCCTTCTTGCCCTTGGGCGCGACGACTTCAGGCTCGGCTGCACCCGCGACCACCGCGACATCCTCAACGGTCGGAGGCACGACCGTCGCGATCGTGGTCTCGGGCTCGGTGATGAGCGTGAAGCCCTCGACCTTGATGCTGCTGACATGCACCGACTCGCCGATATTCAGGTGCGCGACATCGATGTCGAGCGACTGCGGGATGGCCGTGGGCAGACAGCGGATCTCGACCTCGCGCACGATGTGCTCGAGGATACCGCCGCCATCCTTCACGCCGATCGCCAAGCCGATCAAGTGCACCGGGACCGACACTTCGATGGTCTCGGTGAGCGAGATGTGCTGGAAATCCAGGTGCAGGATGTCGTGCGTGATCGGGTCGAGCTGGGCATCACGCACGAGCGCCGTGATCTCGGCTCCGTCCAGATTGAGATTCACGATCGCGTTGCCGCCCTTGTGCTGACGCAGCGCCGCCTTGAACTCACGGCCAACGACCGCGAGCGCCACCGGCACTTCTTTGTGTCCGTAGAGCACACTCGGGATATTCCCGGCCGCGCGCGCCTTGCGAGCGCCGCCCTTGCCCAGACTTTCCCGACGCGTGCCTTTCAGCTGGATGACCGACATGATGCTTCCTCCTCGGATTAGACGAACAGCGAACTGAGACTGCGCTCCTCGTGGATACGCTGCACCGCTTCGCCGAGCAGGCCGGCCACGGTGAGCACACGCACCTTCTTCGAGAGCGTGCCAGCCTCGTGTTGCACGGTATCGGTGACCACGACCTCGGTGATGGGAGACTCGGCCACGCGCTCGAGCGAGCCCGGGCAGAACACGCCGTGCGTGACGCCGGCGTAGATGTCGAGCGCGCCGCGCTCGCGGATGGCCTTGGCCGCCTGGCACAGCGTGCGCGCGGTGGTGACCACATCGTCGAACATGACCGCGTTCTTGCCCTCGACATCGCCGATGATGTTCATGACCTCGACCGAGTCGGCCTTGGGCCGACGCTTATCGACGAGAGCAAGGTCGGCGTTGAGCCGCTTGGCATAGGCGCGGGCCATCTTGACGCTCCCGATATCGGGGGCGACCACGACCAGGTTCGGCAGGTTGAGCGCTTGGAAGTGTTCGATCAGCACCGGAGCCGAGTACAGATGGTCGAGCGGGATATCGAAGAAGCCCTGGATCTGCGCACTGTGCAGATCCATCGTGAGCGCCCGGTCGGCGCCCGCCACGGTGATGACATTGGCCACGAGCTTGGCCGTGATCGGGGCGCGCGGCTGGTCCTTGCGATCCTGACGCGCATAGCCGAAGTACGGCAGCACCGCCGTGACGCGGCGCGCCGAGGCGCGCTTGGCCGCGTCGAGCATCACGAGCAGCTCCATGAGGTGATCCGCGGGCGCGTTCGTGGACTGCACGATGAACACATCGCTGCCGCGGATGTTCTCGTTGAAGCGCACCGAGACTTCGCCGTCCTCGAAACGCGAGACTTCGATGTCACCGACCGGCACCTTGAGTCGCTCGCAGATGGCTTGGGCGAGATGACGGCTGGCGCTACCGGCGAAGATACGACACGGGTCCAAGCGTGAACCTCCCGGGTTCCCTACTCACGACCATCAGCGCTGGCGCGAAACGGCGAGCAGCCCGTCCGCGCGTGGACGAAGGAATAGCTCCACGCGCGGGTGGCACGCCAAGGCGAGCCGCTCGAGCGGGATATGAACGCTCACGATGCGGGGGTCGGTCCTCGCCCAAGCGGAAGATGGCTGGGGCGGGAGGATTCGAACCTCCGAATGCGAGAGCCAAAGTCTCGTGCCTTACCGCTTGGCCACGCCCCACCAACGAACGGGGTTTCCGTCTCGGTCCGACACCGGCAAGCCGATGTCAGGGTGATAGCTGCTGGCCCAAAGGATGGGAGTTGCGGGGGGCAGAATAGGCTGCCCGCAGGGTGGGAGTCAACCGCGTGGGGGACTCCGGGGTCAGTCCGGGCTGACCACCTCGACATAAGGGTGGGGTGCCGAGGGGTTCGCCAACTCGCGCTCGAACTCGGCCATGACCCTTTCGGTCAGGTAGCGGCGGGTGGCGTCGTTGATCGGGTGGGCCAGATCCTGATGCTGGCCATCGGGCCGCTTGCGGCTGGGCATCGCCACGAACAGCCCCGTGTTCCCCTTGATGATCTTGAGTCCCCGGACAACGAATGAATCGTTCAAAGTGATGCTGACGAAAGCTTTGAGCTTCTCGTCATTTCGCAGCGAAACCCTGACCTCGGTGATCTCGACCATGAAGATCTACCTCGGAGCCATCCTTGAGGGGTAGCTGGCTCATGCCGCGCCGAACCTGGCGCTGGGGAGTACTGCATGCACCCGAGTACCGATCGCTTCCATGCATCGGCCTCGGATTCACGGCTGCATTTGGAGCCGCAGGCCACTTCCCCGGCTGCTCACCGCGTACAGCGGCTCGTTGCCGGAAATGCGATCCACGAGTTCCTGGGTACGGACGCCTTCTGGTACGAGTCCGAAGACCGCAGAACCACTCCCGGTCAGGCGAGGTTCGCGCAGTCCAGCGGCGCGCATGCGCGCGCACAACGATTCGAACTCTTCCCTTCGAGGTCCCAACACTTGTTCGAATGTGTTGCCCAGACGCAGTGCCTCCGTCACGCGAAGTCCCTGCCGCCCAAGGGTTGCGGCAAATCTGTGTTCACGCCGCCACTGTGTCAAGTTATTTTTCAGTCGGTCGATTCTGCGGAACGCTTCCGGCGTCGCAACCCGCCACGCCGGCATGGCGACGATTGCCCGGAAAGGCTTGGCAAGTCGCAGGCGTTGCAGGCGCTCGCCGCGCCCTCGACCCAGCGCCGTGCCTCCGAAAAGCGCGAACGGCACATCGGAGCCCAGGTCCAGCGCCAGCGCCAACCGGTCGGCCAACGAGAGCCTGACGCCATGCAGCGCCAGGCTGGCCGCGAGCGCTGCGGCGGCATCGGCACTGCCGCCCCCCATCCCGGCTTGCACGGGGATGCGCTTGACCAGCCGGAAGCGCGCGCCGCCTGCCAACCCCAGGCGCTCGAACACGAGTTGGGCTGCGCGCAGGACCAGATTCTCCTCGCCCGCCGGCACCGCGGCCCGCGCCGCGCGGGACTGCCCGCCACGGATCGCGGCCTCCTCGTGGCGCACCACCAGCGAGAACCCGCGGCGGGTGCGGCTCGCGCTGAGTGTGTCGGCAAGCGAGATGGACTGGAACACGGTGGCCAGTTCGTGGAAGCCATCCTCGCGCAGCGGCCCCACCGCCAACGCCAGATTGAGCTTGGCGAAGGCGGTCACCTCGACCTGCGGCACGCCAGCACGAATCGTGGCCGCGCTCACCGGCCGAAGTAGAGCACCCACACCGCGGTGGTCAGGAACAGCACCACCGTGATCTGGATCGGGCGGTCCGACAGGAGCACCTGCGAGGGGTCCTCGCTGGACTCGGAGACATTCACCAGATGCAGATAGCGGAACACGCCGTAGGCCACGAACGGAACGGTGTACATCAACGCCTCGGTCCCGAACTTGGTCACCGTGGTGGGCCAGATGGTGTACAGCGCATAGGCCATGAGCGTGGTCGCGGCCGAGACCGACAACATGATGTCGAGCAACTCCGGCGTGTACACCTGCAGCACCGCCCGCTGCATGCCGGCCTGCTTGCCTGCATTCACGAGTTCGCGCCGCCGCTTGGAGACGCCTAGGAACAAAGCCCCGAAGAAGGTGCACACCAGCAGCCAGGGCGAGAGCTGCGTCTCGGGCGAGATCGGCCACAGCACCGCCACGCCCGCGATGGCACGCAACACGAAGCCGAGCGAGATCAGCATCACATCGAGCACGACCTGATGCTTGAGCCAATGGCTGTAGGCGAAGTTGTTCAGCAGGTACACGCCCGCGACGATCATGAACCCGACCCCCAACCACCACGACAGCAACGCGACTGCGATCCACAGTAGCGGGAGCATGGTCCACGCCACTGCGACCGGTAGCGCCCCCGATGCGATCGGGCGCAGGCGCTTGCGGGGATGCTGGCGGTCCGACTCGATATCGAGCAGGTCGTTGAGCACATACACCGAACCCGACAGCAGTGAGAATGTCAGGAACCCTGCGACTGCGCGCTGCAGCATGGCCCCTTCGCTCAAGTGCTGGGAGAATATGACGCCCACGAACACGAGCAGGTTCTTGGTCCACTGTTTAGGACGCAGTGCCGTCAGCGCCGCCCCGATCATGCGCGGCGACCCTTGGGGGTGCGGCTTGGCTTGGCCTGCGATTTCGGCTTGGGCTTGGCGGACCGCGACGGCTTCGCTTTGGCCTTGGCCTTGACTGACACCTTGACGGCTTTCTTGGCCGGCGGCGGGAACAGCGCGTGCTCCACCAACTGGCACACGGTGTGACCCATGGCGATGTGCCCCTCCTGGATGCGCGGCGTGGACAGGTGCGGCGTCACCAGCGCCACATCGCACAGGTCCGCGAACTCCGC
>JANLOU010000011.1:0-6356 GCA_031366735.1 Candidatus Eiseniibacteriota bacterium | reverse complement strand
CAAGTTCGACGAGGCTGTGCGGGTGCTGCATCAGGCGGTGGCCGAGAAGCCGGACAACAAGGTGTACTTCCGCCAGTTGGGCGCCGCGTACAGCAAGTCCGGCAACAACGCCAAGTCCACCGAGATGCTGATGGTCTATCTCGCCATGGACAAGGGTGTGCCGGCCACCGATGCGCCCGCTGCGGCCAAGCGCGCGAAGGCAGGTTCCGCCGCTGCCAATACGCTGGGCGCCATGGGTTCGCCCGACAAAGTGCTCGACTGGGAATACGACAACCGCAAGCTGCAGACTTGGCTGTTCAGCGGCAAGAGGCAGGCGTTCACATTCGACTCGGGCGCGGGCACGCTCGTGCAGAAGTCGGATTGGAACGCGCCGACCGCAAAGAAGTGACGCCAAGCGGCATCGTCGCGATTCTCGGCTTCGGCAATCAGGGCCAGACTCACGCGCTCAACCTGCGTGATTCAGGCGCCCATGTGATCGTGGGCGCGCGCGCCGGCCATGCGGCCGAAGCGCGCGCCCGCACGCAGGGTTTCGAAGTGTTCGGGCTGGCCGAGGCGACCTCGCGCGCAAGCGTGGTCGCCGTGCTGCTGCCCGATGAGGCCACCCCCAGCGTGTGGCCCGAGTTGGCGGATGCCTTCGCACCGGATGCCGTGGTCGTGTTCGCGCATGGATTCAACTTGTTGTACCGCGCGCTCACTTTTCCCAACGGCGCGGACGCCGTGTTGGTTTCGCCCACCGGACCCGGGCGTGTGCTGCGCACGGTGTACGAGCAGGGCGACGGCCTGCCGGCGTACCTCGCCGTGCATCAGGATGGCAGCGGCGGCGCCTGGGCTGCGGCCGAGCACTACGCCACGCTGCTCGGATGCGCGCGCGCACGACTGTGGCGCACCACGGTGCGCGAGGAGACCGAGGTCGATCTGTTCGGCGAGCAGAGCGTGCTGTGCGGAGGCATGAACGAGTTGGTCACCGCGGCGTGGGAGACGCTCGTGGCGCGCGGGTTCTCGCCCGAGATCGCGTACCTGGAATGCGTGCACCAGCTCAAGTACCTCGCCGACCTGCTGCACGAGCGCGGCGTCTCGGCGATGCGCTCGGGTATCAGCGGCACGGCGTGCTACGGCGATGTGACGCGCGGCCCGCGTGTGATCAATGCCGAGTCGCGTCGCCAGATGGCGAGCATGCTGGCCGAGATCCAGAGCGGGGAGTTCGCCCGCGAATGGATCGCCGAAGCCAATGCCGGCCAGCCGCAGCTGGAGGCGGCATTGGCGCGGGCGCGGGCACATCCCATGGAAGCGGCCAGGCGGCGTGCACTGGGGCTTCCCGAGCCCCCGGCCTGAGTCGCCCAACCGCTTGCGCACTAAAGGATTGACAGCGCGAGAACAGCTGGCTTACGGTTCAGGCCAGTTCAATCCTGAGCGGGTCCCGCAGAGTTCGTGGGACTGGGTCGCCTTGAGGGGGAAGAAGATGACCAAAGCGGATATCGTGGATCAGATCTCGGAGCGCACGGGGCTGACCAAGAAGGATGTGGCCGAGACTGTCGACTGCTTCCTCAATGCAGTGGCCAAGGCTCTGGCGGACGGTCATCACATCGAGATCCGTGGCTTCGGCACCTTCCGTGTGAAGGACCGCAAGTCCCGCATCGCGCGCAACCCGCGCACGGGCGAGGCCGTTCCGGTGCCCCCGCGTCGCGTGCCGGTGTTCAAGGTCTCCAAGGAACTCAAGGACATGGTGTCGCAGCAGTAGTCACGCCACTGTCGCGCGCAGGACAAAGGCCGGGCCCCGTTGATCGGAGCCCGGCCTTTCGCTTCCCTGCAGCCCTCCACGCAGCCCTCGCGCTAGTTCCTGCTGTTGCGCAGCACGAGCAAGCGGACCAACTGCAGCGCCGCCATCGACGCGGCGGCAAGATAGGTGAGCGCTGCGGCGTCCAGCACTTGCTTGGCGCCGGCGACTTCCTGCGGTTGCACCGCGCCGCTCTGGGTCAGTTGCACGAGCGCACGCTTGCTGGCGTCGAACTCGACGGGCAGCGTGACCACATGGAACAGCACTGCTGCCGCGAAGAACAAGATGCCCAGATCCATGAGCATCGGGCCGAACGGGCCGATCCTGGCGCCGAAGATCATGCCGATCAGGAACATCGGGAACGCCAGCATGCTGCCAAAGCCCGCCACGGGCGCGAGCGAGGCGCGCAGACGCAGCGGCAAGTAGTGCTGCTGGTCCTGCAGCACATGCCCGATCTCGTGCGCGGCCACCGCGATGCTCGAGATCGAATCGCCGCCGAAGATGGGCTCGGACAGGCGCACCACCTTCGCGCCCGGGTCGTAGTGGTCGGTCAGCACGCCACCGGTGGCCTCCACGGTCACGCCAGTCACGCCATTGCGATTCATGATCGCTCGCGCCATGGCCTGGCCCGTGAGTCCATTGGAGGCACGGACCTGCGAGAATTTCTTGTAGGTGTGTTGCACCTTCCACTGCGCCCACATCGCGAACGCGAGGGCCGGCAACACCAGGATCATCGTGGGGTCGAAACCGAGGAACGGCATGATCCGCTTCTCCTTGTTGTGCAGCAGGACTGCGCGCCACTGCCCGCAGTAGTGTCCTATTCGACGCGAAAGGCTGCGGGGCGGTGTCAGGGTGCTGTCAGGGTGTTGCGGGCACTGTGCAAGACCGTGCAGTAGACTGCCACTTCGCCCACCCGCCGCCAACTGTTCCCGCTCCGTTCCACCTGCCCGCGGAAGGAAGAGCCCGATGCCCCCCCTGCCCGTTGTGGACCTGCGCAGTGACACCGTGACCCGCCCCACGCCGGGCATGCGCCGCGCCATCGCCGAGGCTGTGGTGGGTGACGATGTGTTCGGGGACGACCCCACCGTGATCGAACTGGAGCGTCGCACCGCAGCGCTGGCCGACAAAGAGGCAGCGCTGTTCGTGCCCAGCGGCACCATGGGCAACCAACTCGCGGTGCACTGCCTCACCTCGCCCTCCGATGAAGTATTGCTCGAGGCCGAGTCGCACATCTTCCTGTACGAGCAGGGTGGCATCGCCGCCAACTCGGGTTGCATGGCGCATGTGGTGCCGGGCCAATGCGGGGCGCTCGCGCCGCAACAGTTGCTCGCGGCGCTGCGCGAAGAGGATCAGCATGCCGCGCGCCTGACGCTCGTGTGCGTCGAGAACACGCACAATCGCGCGGGCGGCGTGGTCGTGCCGCTGGCGACGCTGCGCGCCATGCGGGACGCTGCGGCCGAGCGCGGCGTGCGCGTGCATCTGGACGGCGCAAGACTGTGGAACGCGTGCGCGGCGAGCGGCGTGAGTGTGGCGGATTGGGCGGCGTGCGCGGACACGGTCATGGTGAGTTTCAGCAAGGGGCTCGGCGCGCCGGTCGGCTCGATCCTCATGGGTTCGGGCGAGTTGGTGCGCAAGGCGCGCCGCGTGCGCAAGCGTTGGGGTGGCGGCATGCGTCAGGCGGGCATGCTCGCGGCCGCGTGCCTGTACGCGCTCGACCATCACATCGAGCGCCTGCCCGATGACCACGCACGGGCCAAGCGGTTGGCCGACGGCATGGCCTCGGTGCCGGGGGTGAGCGTGATCGCGCCCGAGACCAACATCGTGATCGCCACACTGGCCGCCCCCCTCGAGCCGGCGGTGGTGCTCGAGCAGCTCCAAGCCCAGGGCGTCCGCATGGTGGGCTTCGGCCCCGGGCGCATCCGGGCCATCTGCCATCTGGATGTGGACGACGCCGCCATCGAGCGGGCGACGGAGGTTTTCAGGGAGGCTGTCTCGGCCCTGCGGGGCGCGGCCGGACCCGTTTGATCCCCACCTACGGACCCGACCCGAGCCGGTGGACGGCCCCCACCCCCCGTGCTACCTTGCGGCCGCTTTTTCGGGACTGGAATCCCGCTCGTCGGAAGGACATGGAGTGACCGACACCCGCCCCTCCGGCCGCGCAGGGACGCTGTTCCTGGTGGCGACGCCGATCGGCAACCTCGAGGACATCACGCAGCGCGCGTTGCGCACCCTGCGCGAGGTGAGTTTGGTCGCTGCAGAGGACACGCGGCATACGCGCCGGTTGCTCGAGCATTTCGGCATCAAGGCGCATCTGGTGAGTCTGCACGAACATAACGAACGCCATCGGACTTCGGCGTTGATCGAGCGGCTGCAAGCGGGGGAGTCCGTTGCGATCGTGACGGATGCGGGATCTCCGGGGATCGCCGATCCGGGCTACCCGGTGGTGCGAGCAGTGGTGGCAGAGGGGTTGAGGGTCGAGAGTGTGCCGGGACCCAGCGCCGTCATCTCGGCGCTCCAGGTCAGTGGTCTCCCGACCGACGCGTTCATGTTCATCGGTTTCCTTCCCGTCAAGCCCGGCGCGCGTCGGCGTAGACTGGAAGAGTGTCACGAGCATCGCGAGACCATCGTGGCGTTCGAGTCTCCGCATCGTATCGAGCGTTGCCTGATCGACCTCGAGGCTGTGTGGCAGGATCGGCCCATCGCGCTCTGCCGCGAACTGACCAAGTTGCACGAGCAGGTGCTCCGCGGAAGTGCACACGAAGTACGCGCAGCATTGCGCGCTGACCAGAAGCGAGGGGAGATGGTGTTGGTGCTGGGTGGCATGACACGCACGAAGCCCGGGGCGCAGGCGTGAGCGCCCCGTCGGCGCTGGGGCAGGAAGGCGGCCGCGTGGGCTATAAGGACAAGCTCAAGCACTGGGCGCATCGCGTGCTCGACCCGGTCGTCAATGGACTCGGCAGCGCGGGCATCAAGCCGGACCACCTCACCGTGGCGGGATTCCTCCTCAGCGTTGGCGCCGCGATCGCATTCTATGAAGGCCTGATGCGTCTGGGCGCCGGCATCCTGATCGTGGCGGGGCTGTGTGACATCCTCGACGGGCAGATCGCCCGCCGGACCCAGACAGTGACTCGCTTTGGCGCGTTCTTCGATTCGACGCTTGACCGGGTCGCCGAGGCGGTGGTGCTGATCGGACTCGCCGGTTTCTACTGCAGCAATCTCTTGGGGCTGTACGGCAAGGCCGCCGCGCTCGTGACGCAAGTGGCGAGTGGGGAGGTCGAGGGGCCGCTGGCGATAGTGATCCTGCATCAGCAGCCGATCGATCCGCGCGCATGGCTGGTGCTCACCTTGACCTGCATGCTCGCCCTGACAGGTTCTTTCATGGTTTCGTACACACGCGCTCGGGCCGAAGGGCTCGGACTCGATTGCAAAGTGGGTTGGTTCGAGCGGCCCGAACGGATCGTGCTGCTCATCGTCGCGGGGCTCGTCCAGGTCTTCTGGGCCATGAGTGTTGCCCTCATCTTGTTGACGATCCTGTCTTTCACCACGGCCGCGCAGCGCATGATGCATGTGTATCGCATCACCCGCGGCGCTGGCGCGGATCACACGGAGGTCTGAAGTCCATGGCAAATAAAGTGCGTGTCGCGATCATCGGCGTGGGCAACTGCGCTTCTTCATTCGTGCAAGGTCTGTACTACTACAAGAATGCGAAGGAGACCGATCGCATTCCGGGCCTGATGCATGTGAATCTCGGCGGCTATCACATCAAGGATGTCGAGATTTCCGCGGCGATCGATGTCGACAAGAACAAAGTGGGCAAGGATGTGTCCGAGGCCATCTACCAGTGGCCGAACAACACGGTGGCGTTCCAGAAGGTGCCCAGGATGGGCGTCAAAGTGCAGCGCGGAATGACGCACGACGGTCTCGGCAAGTACTTGTCGCAGATCATCCAGAAGGCGCCCGGGTCCACGGTCGATATCGTCAAACTGCTCAAGGACACGAAGACCGATGTCGTCGTGAACTACCTGCCCGTGGGTTCGGAAGAGGCCACCAAGTGGTATGTCGAGCAGGTGCTCGAGGCCGGCTGCGCTTTCGTCAACTGCATTCCTGTGTTCATTGCGCGCGAGAAGTACTGGCAGCAGCGCTTCGAGAAGCGTGGCCTGCCCGTGATCGGCGACGACATCAAGTCGCAGGTCGGTGCCACCATCACGCACCGTGTGCTCGCGAACCTGTTCGTGGACCGCGGCGTGCGCATCGATCGCACCTACCAGCTGAACTTCGGCGGCAATACCGACTTCATGAACATGCTCGAACGCGAGCGGCTGGAGTCCAAGAAGATCAGCAAGACCGCAGCGGTCACCAGCAACATCCCGTATGACCTGGACCCCGAGAATGTGCATGTGGGTCCCTCGGACTATGTGCCCTGGCTCAAGGATCGCAAGTGGTGCCACATCCGCATGGAAGGCACAACGTTTGGCGATGTGCCGTTGAACCTCGACATGAAGCTCGAAGTCTGGGACTCGCCCAACTCGGCCGGTGTGGTTATTGACGCCGTTCGCTGTGCCAAGCTGGCGCTCGATCACGG
>JANLOU010000539.1:0-2574 GCA_031366735.1 Candidatus Eiseniibacteriota bacterium | reverse complement strand
GGTCAGCCCGATCGAGCTGGTGAGCTTACCTGTCATCTTGGGGCTGAACTGGCGCTGGAGCACGCCGTCCGCCGAAGTGCCCAACACGGTCTCGTTGTAGCCGAACGCGCGATTGCGGCGCGGGAAGCGGGACTGCGTCCGGGTGTCGGAGTAGTTCGCGTCCAGAATCCAGCCCCGCAGCGCGTAGCGCCCGTTCGCCTTCGCGCCGTGATCATTGCGGACGCCACTCAACTGGGCGGAGCGGCCAAGATTCCCGGTGAGATTGAGGAAACGGTCATTGTCGCGGCGCAGGCGCACCGTGGCATCCACCGCGTCGCTCTGCGTGACGATCCGATTCACGGTGTCCGCCTCGGTGGGCGTCTCGACGCGGGTGCGGCGCACCGCATAGGTGAGGTTCAGGCCCACCGGGGCGTTCTGGTAGATGCCGAGCGTGCCCCGCAGGTTGCTGCTCAGGTCATGCGTGGCCAGTTCGGTCAAAGAGCTTGGACGGCGGGTCTGCGACAGATTGCCGGTCATCTGCCCAAAGAGATCGTTCGACAGCCATGTGCCACTCGTGGCGCGGATGCGCCCGTTCAGATCGCCCGAGAACCCGCGCTTGATCTGCGAGACATTCTTCAGGTCGAGCAACCCCGTGAACAGGTTGATCTCCGAGTTGATGCCCTTGGAGGGTCGCTGGCGGGTGCGGGTCGAGAATTGGAACTCGTTCTTGGTCTCGCCCTCGTTGTTCGTGGAGCCCGGGTCGCGGCTGTCGAAGCGCTCCAGGTTCGCGCGCCCACCCAGGGAAAAATCCGGCGAGAGCTTCCAGCCCGTCTCCGTGGTGGACTGTCGGGTCTGGCGAAGGCTCACCCGGCCACCGGTGTTATAGCGGTCCATATTGATGTTCGTGCCATTGCGCAGGAACAGTTTGCCGACCGTGAGGTTGTAATCCGAGCCGTTGGTCCAAGTGCTGCTCGAGCGCAGGATGTTGTAGCCGCTCGTATAACGGAAGTCGGTCACGGCGCGACGACCCCCGGGACCGCCCTGGGCCAGTGGGTTGAATCGCTCGCGCAGCAGCACCGGGCCGACGCTGTCCACCGGCATTCCGAGGCTGTCCGCCATCACCAGCAACCGTGGGATGCTCAGGCGGTAGCGCACCATGTACGCACGCAGGGTGTCGGGGGTCATCTGCAGGCTGTCGGCGGTCGGAAACAGCGCGCGGAAGTCCAACCCCAGCGTATCGCGGAGCAGCGTGGTGTCCGCGAACGCGTAGCGGTTCGAGCCGCTCTGCTGAGCCTGGCCTGGCATGACCTGGGAGAGCAGGCCGAACAGGACCGGCAGGAGCAGGAGGGAGAGACGACCAGGACGTCGCGTCATGCGGGTCGGATGCGGACTCCGGGAGGTTGGCAGGATAGGGTCACGACCGTACGCGGAGGCACATCGTGTGCCGAACCACTATGTCATACCCGCGGGGCGCCAGCGTTGCACAAAAATCCACCGCCCGAGTAACGCCCAAGGGGGTATCGGCCGATAGGATAGGTCACGACAGTTCCGCGTCAAGTGGCGGCCGATCTCCAGCCCCTTGGGTGACCCGCTTGCAATGCCTTGCCGCGTAGCGCGTTCCGATGATAGTTTGGCACCGATTCGGAGGGCATGGAAGCCGCGCCGGTCAACCCGCCTCGCACCTCGCTTCCGCCTGCCCCTCCCAAAGCTCCCGTTCGTTCCACCCCAGCTCACGAGGCAGGGATGTTTCTCGACAGCTTGATGGGGTTCTTCTCCACCGACGTCGCCATGGATCTCGGCACGGCCAACACGCTCGTCTGGGTGAAGGGTCGCGGGATCGTGCTCAATGAACCCTCCGTCGTCGCAGTGGACAAGACCTCCAACCGCGTGTTGGCCGTCGGTAGCGAAGCCAAGCTCATGCTTGGACGCACCCCCGAGGAGATCAATGCCATCCGTCCACTCAAGGATGGAGTGATCGCCGACTTCACCGTGACCGAGCACCTGCTGCGCGAATTCGTCCATCGCGTGCAGAGGCACAAGTTCCTCGTGCGGCCTCGCATCATCATCTGCGTGCCCTCGGGGATCACCGAGGTCGAGAAGCGCGCGGTCATCGACAGCGCCGTGCGCGCGGGATGCCGCGAGGTGCTGCTGGTGCCCGAGCCCATCGCTGCGGCGATCGGCGTGGACCTTCCCGTCGATACTCCCACGGGCAACATGGTCGTGGACATCGGGGGTGGCACCACCGAGATCGCGGTCATCGCGCTCAATGGCATCGTGACCAAGACGAGCATCCGCACCGGCGGCGATGAGATGGACGAGGCCATCGCGATCTATGCGAAGAAGGCTTACAACATGCTCATCGGCGAACAGACTGCCGAACGCATCAAGATCGAGATCGGCTCGGCGTTCCCCCTGCCCGAGGAAATGGACATGGAGATCAAGGGGCGCGACCTGGTGCGCGGCATCCCGCGCACGCTGCGCGTCTCCAGTGTCGAGATCCGCGAGGCGCTGCAGGAACCTGTGGGCCAGATCGTCAACGCGTTGCGCGAGTCGCTCGAGCGCACGCCGCCGGAGTTGGCGGCCGACATCGTGGAC
>JANLOU010000480.1:0-7640 GCA_031366735.1 Candidatus Eiseniibacteriota bacterium | reverse complement strand
CCGTGCCAGACTCCAGCCGTAGCACCAGTCCACCCTCATGGTCGAGTCGTTGTGCGACACCCGTCACGGGGCCACTGGGAGTGCGCACGGTCACGGTATCGCCCCAGAACGCCGCCCGAGCGCACCAAGCGTCCAGCACCCTCGCGCCATCCCGCTCTTGAAGTTCCGGCCACAGCCGTTCGAGCGCAGCCAGGAACTCGGCAGCGACCGCCTCCGGAGTGGTCTCGACACCCGCAACCCGGAACGAGGTAGCGGTCCCTCGCAGCTCGGCTGGGAAGTCGTCGAGCGTGTGCCGGACATTGACGCCCACCCCGATCACCACAGCATCGCCTCCTTGCGCAAGGCGGCGGACCTCGCACAATACGCCGGCCAGCTTGCGTCCCGCGACGAGGACATCGTTCGGCCACTTGAGGCGAGGGTCGACACCGAGCCGGGCGGCCGCCTGTGCCAAGGCCAATCCCGCGCCCAAGGGAATCCGGCCCGCCTGGCGGAGGTCACAACCCAGGTGAAGCGCGATGGAAAGCGCCAGCCCGCAGCCTTCACCATGCTCCCAGCGGCGCCCGGCGCGACCGCGCCCCGACGCTTGTCGGTCGGCCACCACGACCACTCCATCGCCAAGTCCCTCGCCGAGTGCATCCCAGGCATCATCGTTCGTGGACCCGGTCTGCTCGCGCACGAGCAGCGTCCGGCCAAAGCGTCGGGTCGCGAGCAGCTCCGTGAACGAGCGACGATCGAAACCCATGGTCAGCCGACTTCTTCAATCTCGAGGCTGAGATCGAGCGCGGGTGCCGAATGCGTGATGGCGCCCACGGAGAGGTAGTCCGCACCCGTCTCCGCGTAGGCACGCACCGTCTCCAGATCGATCCCGCCGCTCACTTCCACCTCAGGCCAGCGGCGCGCATTCGGAAGCACACGCGGATGGTCCGGTGGGTTGGCGCGGAACCAATGGTCGACCGCCTCGACACAGCGCCGCACGGCATCAGGCGTCTGATTGTCCACCAGAATGCGGTCCACCTCGGGACGCAGAGCCTCCTGAAGTTGGTCGAGGGACTCCACCTCCACCTCGAGCAGCAGGTCGCGGCGTGTCCGTTGGATGCGGTCGATGGCGTTCGTCAGCCCCTTGGCAGCGCGGATGTGATTGTCCTTCACCAAGTACATGTCCCACAGGGCGAGCCGATGATTGTGACCGCCACCACAGGTGACCGCGTATTTCTCGAGGAACCGCAGGCCCGGAGTCGTCTTGCGAGTATCGAGAATGACCGCACCCGTCCCTTGGATGAGGTCGACATACCGCCGCGTCGCAGTCGCAACGCCGCACATGAGCATCATGAAGTTCAGCGCGGTGCGCTCGGCCGTCATGATGCTGGCAGCTGACCCCGAGATCTTCGCCAGCGCGACCCCGGCCTCGACCTGCTGACCATCCTGCACCAGTGCACGGAACTGGAGCTGCGGATCGACCGCCTGGAAGGTCATGCGCGCGATCTCGAGCCCGGAGACCACACCCGGCGCTTTCGCCATGATTACCGCGCGCGCGCCGGTGTTGGCGGGCACACTGTTGAGCGTGGTCACATCGCCCGTGCCCACATCCTCGGACAGCGCGAACTTCACGAGCGGCAGGAAACTCTCGAACATGCCCTAGCGATCCTTCCCGAAACGACGCGCGATGCGCCGGGGTTCGCGTGCGGTGGACCCCGGCCGACGCGTGGGGCCTTCCGCCACGGCGCCAAGTCCGGCCGAACTGCCCGAGCGTTCGGCCATGGCCAACGCTGCGCGGATGTCATCGATCCGGTCGCGCAGCGAAGCCGCCTTCTCGAACTCCAATGCCCGGGCCGCGGACAGCATCTCACCTTCGAGCCGCAGCATGAGTTGCTCAGGACCGTCATGCAGCGCTTCGACGGTGAGCGAGTCCGCTTCATTGGCGGATCGCCCGATCGCGTCGGCCACCGAGGTGCTGCGCATGATCTCCTCCACGCTCTTGAGGATCGTGCGCGGCGTGATGTCGTGCTCCAGATTGTAGGCGCGCTGCTTGTCGCGACGGCGGTTCATTTCGTCCATGGCGCGCCGCATCGAGTCGGTCACCCGATCCGCGTAGAAGATCACGCGTCCACCCGCGTTGCGCGCCGCGCGCCCCGCCGTCTGGATCAGGCTGCGTTCACTGCGGAGGAATCCTTCCTTGTCCGCGTCCAGGACGGCCACGAGCGACACCTCGGGCAGATCAAGGCCCTCGCGCAGAAGATTGATGCCGACGAGCACATCGAAATCCGCCAAGCGGAGCCCGCGCAGGATCTCGATCCGTTCCAGCGAATCGATGTCGCTGTGCAGATAGCGCACCCGAACATCCATCTCCTTGAGATAGTCCGTGAGGTCCTCGGCCATGCGCTTGGTCAATGTGGTCACGAGCACGCGTTCCTGTCGGGCCACGCGCTCCCGGACTTCGGCCAACAGGTCGTCGACCTGGCCGTGCACTGGCTTCACCACCACTTCCGGGTCGATGAGTCCAGTGGGGCGGATGACCTGCTCGACGAAGACGCCGTCGCACTTGCGCAGCTCGAAGTCGCCGGGGGTCGCACTGACATAGACCGTCGGACCGACCAACTCCTCGAACTCGGGGAACTTGAGGGGACGATTGTCGAGCGCACTCGGCAGGCGGAATCCGAAGTCCACCAGCGTCTGCTTGCGCGAGCGATCCCCCTCGTACATGGCACCGATCTGCGAGGTGGTGACATGCGACTCGTCGATGACCATGAGGAAGTCCGCGCTGCCATCGGGCCTGCGGGGGAAGAAATCCATGAGACACCCGGGGCGTTCGCCCGCAGCCCGAGCGGAGAGATGCCGCGAGTAGTTCTCGACCCCTGGGCAGGTCCGATGGGTCGCCAACAGTTCGAGGTCGTATTCCGTGCGCTGTTGCAGCCGCTGGGCTTCCAACAATTTACCCTCCGACCGGAAACGCGCCAGCTGCTCGGTCAGTTCGGTGCGGATGCCGCGCATGGCGGCGGTCATCCGGTCGTCGGGTGTGACAAAGTGTTTGGCGGGATAGAGCGCCAGTTTGTCGTGGCGGCGCAGGACCTTGCCGGTGACCCGATCCACCGCGGAGATCCGCGAGACCACATCGTCCTCGAGTTCGATCCGGATGTGGAAATCCTCGTAGGCGGGCCGGACCTCGACGACGTCACCGCGCACCCGGAACTGACCGCGGGACAGTTCCACATCGTTCCGCCCATATTGGATCAGAACGAGTTGCTCGAGCAGATCCTTGCGTCGCAGCGGGGCACCGGAGGACAGGTCGATCCGCATCCCCTTCCAGTCCGCGGGTGTCCCGAGTCCGTAGATGCACGAGACGCTCGCGACGATGATCACATCCTCGCGCTCCAATAACATCGACGTCGCCTGGAGCCGCAATCGATCGATGTCATCATTGATGCTGGCGTCTTTCGCGATGTAAGTATTGGTCGAGGGGACATACGCCTCGGGCTGGTAGTAGTCGTAGTAACTGATGAAGTAGCCAACGGCATTGTCCGGGAAGAATTGCTTGAGTTCGCTGTAGAGCTGGGCCGCCAATGTCTTGTTGTGCGAGATCAACAGCGTGGGTCGCCCCCACTGCGCGATGACATTGGCCATGGTGAAGGTCTTGCCGGAACCCGTGACGCCCAGCAGCGTCTGGTGACGGTCGCCACGCTGCAAACCCTCGACGAGTTCGGCGATGGCCTGCGGCTGGTCGCCGCCCGGCGGATACGGGGCTCGGAGTTGGAAGGCCATGGGCTGACCATGTTACCCGAGCGTGGGGGCGGCGTCATGCGCCCCCGCGCCCAGGCACCTCCCCCTGCGCGTCGGCGGCCGCTACCAGCGCTGACGCGCGGTGTAGCTCAGCGTCGCGGACTTGCCAGCCGGAATGGCGATTGTCCACTGCAGTGTATTGGCGTCCTTGCGCGTGCTTGCCGAGGATTGGCTCACGATCTCGACCTCGCCCCCGACGCTCTCCTCCACCACCACCACGGCGTCCGTGCTCTTGGCATTCTTCAGTACCACCTCGATGCCGTACTCGCGCTCGCGGTCGCTGATGCGCTTCTCGGTCGTCGAGCGGCGTTCCCCGGTCAGGTCGAACGCATAGCCCATGTCGAGCGTGAACTTCCCGTCGACCGGCGTGTGTCCCACCGTCGTCTCCCCCGTGAACTGCATATCCTTGGTGGCATCCGGGGCGAACGCCCGCACACGCCCCGCCGGCAGCGGAACCCCCGGTCCCGCCGCCTTACTGTTGACCAGCTCGAGTTGGGCCAGGACGCCCCGACCGTCCCCATTGCGGTAGACATACTTCGGCTTCACGCGGACATTGCGGGGCTCGTACATCACCAGACTCTGAGTCTCGCGATCGCGCAGTGTCGCGACACCATCCAGCGTATACAGATGGTATTCGCTGAACACCTGCTCGCTCATCTGCTCGGGCGCTGCGCCGTCGGCCATGGCAGCCGTCTTCATCATCATCGCCACCGGCGGGCGCGGGGTCCCGTTGCCGCGTGCAGGCTCGCCGGCGATCAGCTTGATGCGCGCATCGCGGTAATCCCGGCCCGTGGTGTTCTGGATCTGCACCGTGGCCGACCACTGCCCGGAGTTCTCACCGGTGCGCACGAAGGTGTGTTCGGCCGCCCACGACAGGCCGCCCGTGAGGTAACTCAGCTGCGCCTCCGTCTGACCCTTCCGCACGCCATCGAGCACCGCTTCGAGCGCTGGCTTGAGTGACAACGACGCCGCCGGCGTGGCAAGTCGAACCTCGTCCAGTTGCGCGCGGGACAGTGTCGAGATGGCGCCATCGTCGCCGCGCAGCACCAACCAACTCCCATCCGTCGACAACAGAACTCCTTCCGCGACCCGCTCCCCGCGCACGACCGCCCGGACGCGCTGACCGATCGCCCGCTCCAGCAAGCCGTCCCCTGTGGCGGTGTCCCAGCGATAGGCCAACCTCGTCACCCGACCGGACGCAAGCGCCAGACGAACGGATGCGAAATCGAGTCGATTCGAGATGTCGTCGAGCTGCACGGTGTCGCGGACTCCGGCGAGCATCAGCGTGCGGGACTCTTTGACGAATCCCAGGTCGCTCGAATAGATGGAAAGTGCTGGGCCAGCGTGGGCGGCGGACGCGCAGAGCATCGCGGCCGCTGCGACCGCGGCGAAACGACGGAAACGGATCATCGGGAAACCTCCGGAGGGGGGAACACGAGCAAGCACGGCTGCAGACTACCTACGCCAGGCTCGCGATGCTATTCCCCCCCACGCAATCCGAGGCGCCAATGGTCACAACCGCGCCGCATAGGTCCGCACTTCGTAGTGCGCGGCAATGCAGGCAAGGACGCGATCCAGTTTGGCGATTTTGTCGGCGAGAGGACGGTCCATGCCGGGATGTTTCGAGAGTCGCGCGTCGATCGAGTCGTCCGCCAGCCCCATGGCATCCACAGCATGAAGCACATAGCTCAGGGATTCGCCGCGTCGTGCAAAGCTCGCCACTCGATCGAGGAACGCGGCTTCCTTCGAGTAGTACGCGAGGGTGTGATAGACCGGGACGCGCAGCCCCGGCATGACGCTGACGGGGAATTGCATGATTTCGCTGCCGTTCGCATGCCAGCGGTAAGGCTGCCGATTCCATGTGAACGGCAAGGGCGACATCGCGAGCACCGCAGCAGGGTCGCTGCTCTTGAGCGCCAACATGAGGCGCGCGGGCAGCAGGAACGGCGTGGGATACGCCGAGGCATCATAGCGATAGCCCGCCTCCACCAGGCGCGGCACCACCCGATCGTGCATGTCGAAGTTGGGCGCCCGAAAACCCACCACGGAGCTTCCGCTCGCGGCCTCGAGGGCACGCTTCGATTCCGCCAGTTCGCGGCGCTGCTCCCCAATCGGTAGACCGGCGAACCGGATGGGATGGGACCAAGTATGACTTGCGATCTCATGGCCCGCAGCGGCGGCCCGTCGCAGCACGACGGCATGCGCCTCGGCATCGCGCCCGACGCAGAACAGTGTTGCGGGAACGCCAGCACGCGCGAATGCGTCGAGCAGGCGGGGGAGGCCACGGGTATGGGTGAGCGGATCAGCGGGCAGGCCCGAGAAGCCGTAGCCGACCAGGTGCAGGTCGACGGGATCCACATCCACACTGATGGTTGCGAGCGGACGGCTCATGGTTTCGTGAGGTCTCCCTCAGCGCTCGGGGTGGAATCCGGCACAGCGCTCGATCTCCGAAGTGAGTACAGGTGCAGTGTACCCAACTCGACGCCATGCTCAATCAGTCGCTCCTGCCCCACCTGCAAGGAGTCGAGGTACTCGGGCGGAGCAAGCCGCGCGACACCTGGCTCCGAGATCCACGCCACCCAACGGGCACCGACGCCTGCGAGCTTCTGCAAGAGTGCGGGCGTCAGATGCTCGGCTTTGACCGCGAAGCCCATGCGGTCCGCCCGGTTCAGCACACGCGGGTCGGAATAATCGCTGCTGTGGTCCACGACCACCACGAGTTCATCCGGGGGAACTCGGCGTTGGATGGCGACTCCTGCCTCCACGCGCAGCGTGTCGACGCGATACCAGTGCAGGCGAAGGGGCGTCGCGATCGCAATCAGTGGGAAAGCCAGCATCGCCGCACCAACCGCTGGCAACATGCTGCGTTCGCGCGCCCAGCGCAGCACACTGGAGCCCCCAAGCGCGATGAGCAGCGCCGCGGGCGCGAGCACAGGAATCTGGGTGTACTCGAGCCCGATCTCGATGGGCAGGTAGAGCAGACTGAAGAGGCCGAAGCCGGCCAGCCAGACCCACGCTTGCATGAGTGGCCCGGGGCTGACGCGTCGCACGCTCGAGAGCCATGCCGAGCGCGCGGCATCTCCCGGATGCTGCCAGCCGTATGCGAACAGCACCAGGACGATCCCCGGGGCCGTGAACACATCGGTCACCATCCGGCGCCCCAAGCGGACCAGGTCGTGTCGCTCGATGAGATGGGGGAACTGGCGGGCATAGAACCACCACGGGTCGATCTCTTTATAGAAGCCCGGCAGCCAGTACCAGTCGGGCGCCGCCGAGTTCAGCGCGTTCATCTGCAGACGCCACCACGCGAAGCCGAGCGATACCGCCAATACGATGAGCCCCGCCCGGATCCACGCCGCCCTGCGCCGCGACAGGCATGTCGTGAGCAGGAATGGGATCAGCACGGGCACGAGGAAGGGGACCTTGAGCCAGGAAGTGAGCACGCCGCAGATCGCCGCGACGGTAGCATGCGTGATCGAGCGCCCCCGCAGCGCGAGGAGCCCGTGATACAGGAATCCGGTGGCGAAAGCCTGCGCTGCGAAGTCCACGGTGGCTGCGCGCGAATAGAACTGGCCAAGCGGCAGGAGCAGGTAGGCGAAAGTCGTGAATCGCGCCGTCGTCTCGTCGGCGATTTCGCGCACCAGTCGGTGCAGCCACACGAGCGACAAGGTGAAGAAGCAGAGCGCGACGACACGATCCCACATCGGGTCGAACCCGAACGCGCGGTGCAACAATGCGGCGAGCGCTTGCGGCAGCGGAAACTCATAGATCATGTGCCGGTGGGCGCCGAGCCAACCCACTGAGGGGTGCAGGAGGTCGATCCCATGCCGGGCGAACTCCCGCGAGCCGGTCACGGTATCGCATTG
>JANLOU010000471.1:0-5567 GCA_031366735.1 Candidatus Eiseniibacteriota bacterium | reverse complement strand
CCCGAGCGGTGGTACCCGCGCCGGAGCTCATGACGGTCCCCCTCACTTACGACGAAGTCGAGCGCTTCCACCGTCGGAACATCGACAAATATTCGGCGCCAGAACTCATTCGGGCTCGCCATATCCTGGTCGCGCCGGTCGGCCCCAGCGCTGCGGCGGATCGCGCCGCACGCGAGAAAGCGCAGGCACTGCTCGCGCGCGCGCGCGCCGGCGAGGACTTCGCCAAGCTCGCACGCGAAGCCTCCGACGACGAACCGACGCGCGACAAGGGGGGTGACCTGGGCACCTTCGGGCGCGGAACCATGCTCGATGAGTTCGATGCTGCGGTGTTCGCCATGGAGCCTGGCCAGATCAGCGATCTGGTCAAGACCCGCTCCGGTTACCACATCATCCTGTGCCTCGAGCACGAACCTGCAGTGATCCAGCCGCTCAGCATGATCTACTCGAATGTCTCGAGCGACGCCGCGACCGCGAAGGCCGAGACGCTGGCCGTCCAGCGCGCGGACAGTCTCATGCGCGTCCTTCGCACGGTCGCCCAGGCCAAAGCGGCTGTTGCAAGGATGTCGATGGTATCGAACCAATACCAGCACAAGATCGGCGACGCCATCACCGTCACGAATGTGCGTCCGCTGTTCGAGCGGATCGAGAAGCTCAAGGCGGGCGAACTCATGCGGCCGCCGTTCCGGGCCAAGGGACAGGGAGTGTGGATTGCCTGGGTGGACAGCATCACACCCCCGCGGACGCCGATCTGGGATGAAGTGCGCCAGCGAGTGCTCGACGCTTACCGGCTGGACTCCGGCCAACGCGCGCTCGAAGCCAAGCGAGCCGAACTGGATTCGCTGTTCGCACAAGGGTGGACACTCGATAGCGTCGCAACGCTCTGGGGTGGGCTCGAACGGATCCGTGACGCCGCCGCCGGCAAGGGCCTGCCTGCGTTGGGCGGCTCCGAAAGGGTCGACTCGCTCCTCTTCGGCACCGCTCGCACGCCTGAGATCGCGGCCGGGACCACCAGTGGCTGGCTCACGCTCCCCAATGGGCTCGCCCGACTTCGCGTGCTCGCACGCAGCGACCCTTCCGCGGACCAGCTCGCCTCGCGGGCCGAGAAGTTGCGGCGCGAGGAACTCGAGCGCCGGCTATCGACCTATTTCGAGGATCTCAAGCGCCGCTATCCCGTCCGCATCCTGGACGCGCGGCTGCGTGAACTCGATGTCCCGCGTCCGCCGGACCCCAAGCCCGGGCGTTGAGCGCGCGCATCTCGCGTTTCGCGAGCCGCATTGCATTGTGCGATGCGGCTCGCGGCATTCCCGGGCGCGGTTCCACGCCAGGCTCACGGTTCGGGCTCCGTGAGCCGATGGTATGCTCCGTGCAACCACTCTGCGGCGAGGACCCCATCCACCATGGCCATGCTCTCGACTGACTCCCAGACCGCGCTCCCCATGCCCCGCCGAGTCGTCCTGATCGACTTCGACTGGCAGGATGCCGACTTGATGCCCGAGTTGCTCAAGCGTCCGGCGGTTTCCGTTCGGCTCGTGGCGGGGGAGCGGACACAGGATCCGGGAGTACGGGTGGCCGAGATGTGCGGCCTGCCCCGAAGCTTGGACCTCGCCGACCTGACACGCGAGATCTTCGACCTGGCACTGGTCAGCGAACGCAGCTCCCGGCGTACTCAACTGGAGAGCCTGCTGCTCGCACTGGGCACGCCTTGCCAGACTCCACAGGAGTTCCTGCGGGGCCACGGTCAGCGCCCGACCCAACCCGACATCGAGGCTCCGCTCTCGCTGCATGCCGCGGCGCTCGAGCAGTCGCTGGGCGGTGCGGACTTCGATGCGATCGTCCAACAGACGCTGCAGGAGCTGGACACCGCAACGCCCTTCGCGCCACGCCCTTTTGTGCCGCCGATCCACCCGCGGATTGTTGTCGGGAGCCTCGACGATTTCCCTTCGCGTGAAGCGCGTGAACAACTCGAACTGGCGATCAAGAGCTTGGTATTGCACACCGGTGCCGGAACCGCCGAGCTGCACGCGGGGGATGGGGAGCAGCTCCAACTGGTCGCCCAAGTGGGCCCCGAAGATAAGCTGTTGCGCGGCCTGATCGACCTTGCGGTGGAACTGGGCACACCCCAGGTCGTGACGCGCGTGACCGATCCTGGCAAGGGTCGGACTTGGGGAGCGTGGCCATTCCGGACGGCACAGCGTCGGGGAGTGCTCGCTGCTGCAGCGATCGATTCCCAGAATGGTTGGTCGCCCTGGCAGAACATGGTCGAGGAATTGCGCACCACTTGGGATGAAGAGGATCGCGACAAGACCACCGCGTCCTTCCCGTTCACTCCTGTCCGGTCGACCGGGTGGCTCGAGCGAGCCGAGTTCCGCGCACGCATCGAGTTGGCGCTCGAGCGCAATCGTCACGACCGCTTGCGCTTCGAGTTGCATCGCTTGGATTTTGCCGACGCCCCCATGGCCATTGAACAGTTGTGCGCCTGGCTGCCCGGGCAGTTGCGCGACAGCGATTGCCTGTGCCGTCCCGGAGCACGCAGTGTGCTGCTGTTGACGGCGGGCCCGAGCGAGGCCTTCCTGCATCTGCGTCGTCGGATCCTCGCGCTGTGGGACACGGCATGGCGCGATGCGGCTCGCACCCCGCCCGCGCCCGCGGTGGTCGATCAGCATGTCGGGATGGCCGGTCCCGAGGACGCCGATAGCTTCATCGCGGCTGCCGGCGCCTGGCTCGCAGCCCCATAATCGCGCGGCATCGAATGAGAATCCGCGCCCAGGGCCTTTCGACACACGCTTGACCCTCCGCGCCGCGCCGTCCATCCTGCGTGGCCTCACCCCCGGAGGTCATCGCTTGGCCCGACCCATCCGGCGGCTCACGCCAGAGACCGCTTCCCGCATCGCTGCGGGCGAGGTCATCGAGCGGCCGCTCTCCGCCTTGAAAGAGATCCTTGAGAACGCCCTCGACGCGGAGGCGCGTGCGGTCGAAGTGCGCGCGGAGAAATCGTTGGATCTGGGTTTCTCGGTGGCCGACGACGGGAACGGAATCGATCCGGCGCAGCTCGACCTGGCGCTCGAGCGACACGCGACGAGCAAACTCGACCAACTCGAGGACCTCGACCACCTTTCGACACTCGGCTTTCGAGGCGAGGCGTTGCCGAGCATCGCGGCGGTGAGCAGACTCCGCCTCACTTCCCGGCCCACCGAACTCGAGTCCGCCATGTTCGTGCAGGTCGATGGCGGTGAGGTGCTCGAACGAGGCGCAGCCGCTCGCGCGGTCGGGACGACGGTGGAAGTGCGCGACCTGTTCTACAATACCCCCGCGCGGCGCAAGTTCCTCAACAGTCCCGGGAGCGAACTCCGTGCGGCCATTCGTATGATCGAAAGCTATGCGTTGGCCAAACCCGGTACGGCGTTCCGCTTGGTGGTGGATGGCAAGGAGCGATTCGATTGGGCAGCCGCGGGATCGCGCCGCGAGCGTGCCGCGCAGATCTGGGGCGGGCGCCATGCCGATCAGTTGCTCGAGGCGACCGGGGAACGCGGCGGCATGCGCGTGGCCGCATTGCTCGGCCTGCCCGAGCACGCGCGCGCAACCCGCGAGGGGCAGGTCTTCCTGATCAATGGCCGCTGGGTCCAGAGCCCTGCGCTGTCGCAGGCACTGCGGCACGCGTATGGCAATCTGCTTCCGTACGGACGCTTCCCGGCTGCGGTGCTATGGCTGGATGTTCCCGCCGATCGGCTCGATGTGAATGTGCATCCCACCAAGCGGGAAGTGCGCTTCGCCGATGACGACTCGGTGTTCTCGCTTGTCGCGGGCGCGTGTGCGCAACCCCTGACGCGGATCTATCCGCCGTTCACCGTTGTGGGCGGGCGAAATAATCCCGAGCCACAGCCGGCTTGGGCTGATCGGGTGCGCGAAAGCCCGACGGACCCCTCGCAGTTGGGACTCGCGCTGGCGAACCCCCTGCGGGCGGGCGTGGTCCCGGCTGGCGCCGAGGCGGTCAGTCCGGAAGGAGCGCCAGAGGTTGCCACGAATCCGGCGGCCGTGGCCAGCGAGCCCGAAATGTGGCAGCTGCACCGGACTTATATCCTGGCGCCGGTGCGCGGCGGCGTGGTGATCGTGGATCAGCATGCCGCGCATGAGCGCATCCTGTATGAAGAGGCTCGGGCTCGACTCGTCGGCACGCAGGGCACTTCACAGGGCCTACTGTTTCCGGTGCTCGTGGATCTCTCGCGCGCCCAGTTCGAGTTGTTGCTCGAAGTCGGCCCGCATCTGCAACAGTTGGGTTGGGACTTATCACCCATGTCCGCGCCCACCGTCAGCATCCAGGGTGTGCCCTCCGGGCTGCGCGTCGAACAGCCTGCACAACTGCTGCAGGATGTCCTGGACGGCATCGCCGATGGTGGCCCCACCGCGCAGGACGACATGCTCGAGCGGCTCGCTTGTTCGCACGCCTGCCACACCGCCATCCGCGCGGGGGATACCTTGTCGCGCGAAGAGATGCGCACGCTCGTCGACCGCTTGTTCGCGACGTCGCGTCCGCACGGTGATCCGCACGGTCGACCGACCTTCGTGCGCATGGATATCGAGGAGCTCCACCGCCGCTTCGGGCGCTCCTGATGCGACGCATCCTCGCGATTGTGGGTGCAACGGCCACGGGTAAGACCGCGCTCGGCGAAGCAGTGGCTGCCGCGCTCGGAGGCGAGATCGTCTGCGCCGATGCCCGCCAGGTGTTCCTCGAACTCGACCTGGGCACTGGCAAGCCTTCGCACAAGGATCGCGCTGCCCGGCCGCATCATCTGTTCGATGCGCTCTCGGTGGGCGACCAGCCCAGCGCGGGGTGGTACGCGCGCGAAGCGCGTGAATGCTGCGAGCGCCTTTTCGCGCAAGGCCGCACACCGATCCTGGTGGGAGGGTCGGGGCTCTACCTGCAGGCATTGCAGCGCGGCCTGCACGCCGAGCCTCCACGCGACGCGGCAGTGCGGGCGCGATTACAGCAGATGCTGCACGCGGACGGCCCACAGGTGCTGCATGCGCGACTCGCCTCGGCCGACCCGGTCACGGCAGCCAAGCTCTCGCCGGGAGACTCCCAGCGCATCACCCGTGCGCTCGAGGTTCAGGAATCCAGCGGCCGGCCGATCTCATGGTGGCATGCGCAGGAACGCGAGGGCGCGCTGCTGGGGGAGTGGCGCGTGGTCGAGGTCACCATCGGCCCAAGGCTGCTGGCCGAGCGTATCGCAACGCGCACGCGCGCCATGTTCACCGGCGGCCTCATCGAGGAGACCCGGGCGCTGGTGACCGACGGCCGTCGCGCATCGCTCGAGGCGTTGCAGGCGATCGGTTATGACGAGGCGCTCGGCGTGATCGATGGACGGCTCGAGCTCGCGGCCGCACAGGAGCAGACAAGTCTCCGCACACGCCAACTGGCCAAGCGTCAGCGCACCTGGTTCCGCCACCAGATGGAAGCAGTGCGGCTCGAGGCGGACGACCTCGCCCTGGACCCGTTGGTGGCCGCAACGCTGGCGCACATGCGGAGCTGAACGGGGCGGCACGCGAGATAGTTCGGCGCTCGTACCGCC
>JANLOU010000467.1:0-9523 GCA_031366735.1 Candidatus Eiseniibacteriota bacterium | reverse complement strand
GACCTCGCTCGCGCGCGCAGGAATCACGCCGCTGGCATCCGAGTTCGCGCGGATCGAAGCGGTGAAAGACAAACCAAGTCTGCTCGCCACCATTGCCCACTTGCAGTATGTCGGGGTGAATGTGCTGTGCGCGCTGGCGATCTACCAGGACGAGAAGAACAGCGCGCGCTATGCGCTGCACTTGTACCAAGGTGGGCTCGGGCTGCCGAACCGCGACTACTATTTCGACACGGACAAGCGTTCGAGCATGTTGCGCAGCGAGTACCTGGTTCATGTCGCACGCATGTTCACGCTATTGGGCGAGGACAGTGCACGGGCTCGGGCGGATGCCGGCGTGGTCATGAAGATCGAGCGCGAGTTGGCAGGAGCGTCGCGCAAGCTGGAGGCATTGCGCGACCCGCAGGCCAACTACAACCCCATGTCCGTGGCAGGCCTGTCCAAGTTGGCGCCTTCCATCCGGTGGCGCGAGTTCCTTGCAGCGGGTGGCATCCGCGCCGTGGACAGCGTGGTCGTGGGTCAACCCGAGTTTTATCGCCAACTCGAGAAGTCGCTCACGCAACGCAGCATCGCCCAGTGGAAAACCTACCTGCGTTGGCACCTGGTGTCCGCGTTCGCCGCGCAGGCGGGCGGGGCGTTCGATGCAGAGAACTTCCACTTCTTCGGCACCATCATGAATGGCACCTCGCAGCAGCGGCCGCGGTGGAAGCGCATGTTGGACGAAGAGGAGAACTACCTCGGGGACGCGCTGGGCCAGTTGTATGTGCAGCAGTATTTCTCGCCGCGCACCAAGGCGCGGTACGAGCAGATGACGCTGGCGATCTTCGATGCATTCCGCGAACGGATCCGCGCGCTGGATTGGATGAGCGCGCCCACGCGGGAGCGAGCGCTGCGCAAGCTGGACGCGGTCACCAAGAAGGTGGGCTACCCCGAGCGTTGGAAGGACTACTCCAAGTTCGAGGTGGATCGCGCGTCCTTCCTGGGCAACTGCCTGCGTGGGAACCGGTGGGTCAGCGACTTCTATATCCAGAAGCTCGGCAAGCCGGTGGACCGCAGCGAGTGGGGCATGACCCCGCAGACCTACAACGCCTACTACAACTCCTCGAACAACGAGATCGTGCTGCCGGCCGCCATCTTCATCCTGCCGGGCATCGCCGACTCGCTGGTGGATGACGCGGTGGTCTACTCGTACGCGGGTGGCACCACGATCGGGCACGAGATCACGCACGGGTTCGACGATGAAGGCCGTCAGTTCGACGAACGTGGCAACTTGGAAAGCTGGTGGACGCCCGCGGATGAAAAAGAATTCAATCGCCGCGCTGCGGGTATCGTCTCGCAGTTCAACGGCTACATCGCGGTCGACAGTCTGCATGTCAACGGCAGCGCCACGCAGGGCGAGAACATCGCCGATCTGGGCGGGATCGTGCTGGGTTGGGATGCCTTCCGCAAGACGGATCAATACAAGAAGGGTGAGAAGTTGGGCGGCCTGACGCCTGCGCAGCGTTACTTCGTGGGCTGGTCGCTGGGTTGGATGAACGCGCTGCGACCCGAGAATATCGCCATGCGGGTCAAGACCGATGTGCACGCGCCCAGCTTCCTGCGGGTGACTGGCCCGATCAGCAACATGGTGCCCTTCTATGAGGCGTATGGGGTCCGGCCGGGCGATGCGATGTATCGCGCCGACGATGTACGCGTGCGCATCTGGTGACCGAAGCGTTGGGGTACGCTGCAGCGACGCTGACCACGCTTGCGTTCCTGCCGCAGGTGGTCCGCGTCTACACCACGCGCTCGGTCGAGGATATCTCGACCACCATGTACCTGGCGTTCCTGATCGGTGTGGCGCTCTGGCTCTGGTATGGCGTTCGGATTCATTCCGTGCCGCTGATCGTGGCCAATGCCGTCACGCTGGTGTTGGCGGGCGCCGTCCTGGCGGGCAAGTACCGGTTCGGCAAGCGGGCGGGGCCCGGCGCAGCTTGAGCTGCGCCACCGCCCCGCATCAGCCCGCGATGTGGATCAGCGGCGCTGGCGCGGGGGAGGCGATCGGCTCTGCGAACAGTGTCATCGTGGTCGAGCCCACCACACGAAGCCGCCGCAGCGTCCCGGCCGGCGTCCCATCGTCCCCGAACACCACGGTCTTGAACTCGCGCGACTTGCCATAAAGCTGCACGGGCCGGTCGGTGGTGCCGCGGGTGGAGCGGCCCTCGACCAGCACTTCGATCTCGCGGCCCACGCACGCATCGTGGATCTCGCCCGAGATCTGGTGCTGTTGTTCGATCAGGGCGCCCAGGCGACGGGACTTCTCATCCTCGTGCACGGTCTCGGGCCATGCGAACGCCTTCGTGTCGGAACGGGCCGAATACTTGAACAGGAACGCGCTGTCATAGCGTTGGGTGAGCATGTACTGCGCCGTCCGCTCGAAGTCCGCGTCGGTCTCGCCCGGAAAGCCCACGATGATATCGGTGGTCACCGCCAGCCCGGGAATCGCTTCGCGCATCTTTCGCACGGTGGCGTCGTATTCCGCCAGCGTATAGGTCCGGTTCATCGCCTTCAGGATCGGGTCGCTACCGCTCTGCAGCGGCATGTGGACATGCGGCATCACTTTGTCGCACTCGGCCATGGCGGTGATCAGCCGGTCACTCATGTCGCTCGGGTGGGGCGAGGTGTAGCGCACGCGCAACACGCCCTCGACCTCGTTCGTGGCTCGCAACAGGGCGGCGAAGTCGTTCGTGCCGTCGTGGTAGGAGTTGACGGTCTGGCCAAGGAAGATGATCTCGCGGAAGCCCTGTTCCGCGGCGGTGCGCACCTGCTGGATGAGGTCGGCCATGGGCAGGCTGCGCTCGCGCCCACGCGTGTAGGGGACAACGCAGTAGGTGCAGAACTTATCGCACCCCCTTTGCACGGTCACCCATGCGCGCACGCCCTCGGTGCGCTTGGGCTCGAGATCGCCGTAGGTCTCATCGCGATCCAGCCGCACATGCGCCACCGGTTCGCCCGCGGCGCGCCGAAGCAACTCGGGCAGGGTGCGGTACCCATCGGGACCCACGACCAGATCGAGCACTCGCTTCTTCTTGCCCAGCAGCTTGGCGCGCAGATGTTGCGCCATACAGCCGGCAACGCCCACGACGAGCGAAGGCTTGGAGAGCTTGAGGTGCGCGAACTCGCCGAGCCGTCCCAGCACGCGCAGTTCGGCGTGCTCGCGAATGGCGCAGGTATTGAGGATCACAGCGTCGGCGTCCTCGGGGCGGTCCACCAAAGTCATGCCCGCCCGCTCCAGCACGCCCGCCATGACCTCGCTGTCCGAGACATTCATCTGACAGCCGTAGGTTTCAAGGAACACAGTCTTCATGGAGGTCCGCCAGCGTACCATGCCGCGCTCGGGAGCGGCCACGGCAAGATCGCGCCAACTCACTGTTCCGGCGCGAACCTCACGACGAGCACCGAGAGGTCGTCCGTGGGCGCGCGGCGCCCCGAGTAGGCTTCCACCCCCTCCAGAATACCGGCGACGATCGTATCCAGCGGAAGCCGCCGCATCTCCATGGCGATCTCCGTGACGCGATCCTCGCCGAAGGGCTTGCCCATCACATTGCGCGTGGACAACACGCCGTCGCTGACCACGATCAGGATATCGCCCGGCAGCATGCGGATGTGTTCTTCCTCGTACTGGGGCTGGGCGGAGTGGCCCGCGATCGGACCGCCGGTGCTGAGCCGAACCAATGTGCTGTCGTCCCCGGGAATCCACAACGGGGGAGGATAGCCCGCGTTGCACGACACCAACATCCCCGTCGGCCCGAGTTGTGCCACCCACAACGCGGCGCTCACCCGGCCCGCGCAGCGATGCTGGAGTTCGGCATTCAGCTGGCCGACGATGGCAGCGGCACTGCGTTCCGCGGTGGCGGCCGCAGTGAAAACACCCTGGATGAACGAAGCGGCGATCACCGCGTCCACTCCATCGCCCTCGATGTCGGTGGCGAACAGCGAATGGGAGCCGCTCGCGTGGGATACCCGATCGACGACATCACCGCCCTCGGCCAGACTCGCGGCCCGACCGAATGCGAACTGGTATTCGCGTGCTGCGGTCACTCCCAGCGGCAGGAGCGTGCGACCGATCAGTCCGGAGTTGGCTCCCATCTGCGCTGCGAAGCGCAATGCGCGGTTGGCAACGCAGGCCCGCTCGATCGCCGCAGCGACGGGCGGGAGCACCGCGATGAGTTCGTGCATCTCGGCTTCGTGGAAAGGGGTGGAGCCCGAGCGCGAGAGATTCAACACGCCGATGACCTGATCCTCGTTCTCGACCGGCACGCAGACCGAGGTCTCGAGGTCCGCATCCTCGAGTCCCTGTAACGCTGCCGTCTGCACGCGGCCGTTGAGCACCAGGCCCTGGCGCTTGCGGAATACCCATTCCGAGATGCTGTTGGGCCGCCACTCGGTATCGCGGCCGATCAACTCGGGCCGGATTCCCAGCCCCGCCGCGACCATCAGGCGGCCGGTGTCCGGGTTCACGATCATGAGCGAGCCACGGGTCGCGCCCGCTGCATGCACGAGCGGAGCGAGCAACTGGGCCCCGATGTCGCGCAGGTTCAAAGTCGGCACGACGCGCAGCGCCTGCTCGAGCAGGTCGATGCCCAAGGTTGGGGGAAGGCTCGAGGTGGGAGCAGGCGCCGCGCTGGCGCGCGGATCGCTCATGCCGTCCCCCGCGTTGCCGCAGGGAACACCGTGCTCGCATGCACCGCGAACGCGCCCGGCTGGGGCGGACATGAGTTGCTTGGAAGTGAGTACGAACGGGTCACGACGAGGCCTCCTCCGAAGAGGTCGGGGTCAGACGGAGGGGCCGTCGTCACGAGGGGCATCGGCCACAGCGGTCGACGACTTGAGCAGTCAGCGGTCGGGACGCAGAGTCCTCTGGCATCCTGGCGGGGCTTGACCGCGATCGGGGTGCCAGCCGAAACTGCAGGGCTCGCACTCGTCCTCAAGGAGGGATCCATGCCCAGCAAGCCGTCCAAGCTGCTCGTCACCTTCAAGAATCCCGCGCCGCAGCGGGACTACATCATCCGCCACGAGTGCCCGGAGTACACCGCGGTCTGCCCGGTCACCGGCCAGCCGGATTTCGGCACCATCGTGGTGGCGTATGTGCCCGACCAGCTCTGCGTCGAGCTCAAGTCGCTCAAGCTCTACATCTGGGGCTATCGCGATGAGGGGCACTATTTCGAGCAGGCGACCAATGAGATCCTGGATGACCTGGTCCAAGCCATGAAGCCGCGCCGGCTCACGGTCGTGGGACGCTTCAATGTGCGTGGCGGGATCACCACCCAAGTGGTCGCGCGCTACGAGAAGCGGCGGGCCAAGTCGCGCGTGAAGTAGGGACGGAGCCTGCGGCAGGCCTGCCCGCGCCCCGAGATGAACGCTTGTGACGGCTGGTCCCCGCTCGTAAAGTCGGCGCACCGGGAGCTTGCGCGCCGGCCGCGCGCACTTTGTGGGGACCCAGTCCATGCCAAGCTGCACGCACGGTCCATCCAGCCGCGTGCTGCTCGCCGCCGTTGTCGCCGGCGCGGGCCTGCTACTGCTGTGCGCCTGGGTCGCCCCCGTGCGCGCCCAGGTGCCGCCGCCCGAATACGCGCCGGGCAGCGTGATCGTGAAGTACAAGCCCAGTGTGCGGGCCGCGACCCGGGCCTCGATGCGAGCAGCGCTCGGGGCCGAGGTGGTCTCGCGGCTGGAGCTGATCGACGCGGAGCTTCTGGATGTTCGCGGCGTGAGCGTGCCCGAGGCGGTGACGCGCCTGCGATTGGATCCGCGCGTCGAGTACGCCGAACCCGACTACATCGTGCGTGCGCTGCGCGCTCCCAACGATCCGCGCTACCCCGAGCAGTATGGCCTGCATAATCTGGGGCAGACCGGCGGCGTTGCCGGCGCCGATATCGGCGCCGAGGCGGCATGGGACCGCTTCACCGGAGATCCCTCGATCATCGTGGGCGTGATCGACACCGGCATGGATCTGACGCATCCCGATCTGGCGCCCAATCTGTGGACCAATCCCGGCGAGATCCCCGCCAATGGTGTGGATGATGACGGCAACGGCTATATCGACGACATCCACGGCTACGACTTCGTGAATCGGGATGGGGACCCCACGGATGACAATGGTCATGGCACCCACTGCTGCGGCGTGATCGCCGCGCGGGGCGACGACGGGGTGGGGATCGCCGGCGTCAACTGGCGGCTTCAGCTCATGGCGCTCAAGTTCCTCGACTACGCAGGCAGCGGAACCAGCTCCAATGCCGTGCTCGCGCTGCAATACGCCGTGCGCATGGGCTGCCGGCTGACGAGCAACTCGTGGGGCGGAGGGCCGGCGTCCCAGGCGATGCTGAACGCCGTCGCAGCCGCGGGTGCAGCGGGCCAGCTCTTCGTGACCGCAGCGGGAAACGCCGGAAGCGATAACGACGCAGTGCCAGTCTTCCCGGCGTCCTACTCCGCCGAGAACATCCTCGTGGTCGCGGCGACGGATCACGCCGACCAGCTGACGGGGTTCTCCAACTACGGACTCACCTCGGTCGATATCGCGGCCCCGGGTGACCAGATCCTCTCGACCTGGCCGGGGGGCGGTTATCGACTCCTGTCGGGTACTTCCATGGCCACGCCTCATGTCGCAGGGGCGGCGGCATTCCTATTGGGGCGCTTCCCCTCGATGACCGCGATGCAGGCGAAGGCACAACTGATGCGGCTCTCGCGTTCGCTCCCGGGACTCGCGACCCGGACGGTGTCGGGCGGAAGGCTGGATCTGGCGCTGGCGTCCGCAGACCCCGACACGATTGCACCGGGCGCACTCGCCGACCTGCGCGTGGAGCGGGTCGGTTCCAATCGCGTCGCACTCGCATGGACCGCAACGGGCGACGACAGCAGCGCCGGGCGAGCTTCGTTGGTCGAGGTGCGTTACCGGGTGGGTGGGTTCGACCCCGACTCCTTCGCGACCGCATCGCTCGCGGGTCAACCCTCGCCCCCGGGTGCGGGGGAGACACAGCACTACGAGATCACCGGCCTTGCCGCGGATACTCCGTACGCGTTCGCGCTGCGGGCGCGCGATGAGTTCGGCAATCCCGGCCCCATCTCCGCCGTGCTCTCCCAGCGCACGCTTCCGCCTCCGCGCGTGCGGGTCAACCCCTTGGTGTTCAGCGCTGCGCTCAACACCGGCGACAGCTTGAGCCGGGAAGTGGAGCTGTTCAATGATTCGCCCGGGACCTATGACTGGCAGGCGCCGCAGCCCGCGCTCGACCGGGTGGCACCGCAGCCGGCACCCGCCTGGCCCGAGCCCACGGGCAGAAAAGGAGTCGACGGCCCGGCGCGATCGGCGCAACCCGCGGGGGAGGGCGGTCCGGATGCCTTCGGCTACCGATGGCTCGACTCGCGCACGAACGGCGGCCCGGTGTTCCGGTGGGTGGATGTGATCGCGCCGGCGAACCAGCTATCGATCACGGGCGATGAGCAGATGAGCGACCTGATGCCCGTGGGTTTCACATTCCCGTTCTACGGACGCCAGTACACACGCGTACGGGTCGGCACGAACGGCTACCTCTCTTTTGGCAACAATGGCCCAGCTTTCCTGAATGGCGGCTTGCCGACGATCTCCGGACCGCGCGCACTGGTGGCGCCGCTGTGGGATGACCTCGACTTCGGAGCGGGCGAGAAACGGGCCTATGCGCATTTCGATGGGGCACGCTTCGTGGTCACCTGGGTCGATGTTGCGCGATTCAATGACCCCGGCTCCCGCCTCACATTCCAGGCGATCCTCTATCCCTCCGGGGAGATCCGTTTCCAATACCTGCGGCTCGCCGGACAGATGGAAAGCGCAACGGTGGGGATCCAGGACTCCACCCGCACCATCGGGCTGACCGTGGCCTACGACCAGCCGTTCCTTGGGGACAGCCTCGCGGTGCGGATCGCACCCGAGCGACAGTGGCTCTCACTGGCACCGACCCGGGGTGAGCTGGGTCCGGGTGAACGCGCCACGGTGCGCCTGCGCTTCGACGCCAAGGGGTTGGGCAGCGGCCGCTATCACGGGATCGCACACCTGCTCGGGAACGCCCCGCTCTCGCCGGATATTGCACTCGACGCCACGCTGGCCGTGACAGGCGCGCCCGACCTGCTGCTCTTGCCGCGCGCCATCAGTTTTGGAGCGGTATTCAGCGGCGGGCTGGACACACTGCAGCTCGTGCTCAGCAACACGGGGGCGGACCCGCTCGTGATCGCCGCGGTGGATATGGATGTGCCCCAGTTCCAGGCGCTCGTGGATCGGGAACCGCTTCTCCCGGGTGAGTCCCGCCCGTTGTCCGTGGTCTTCCACGCCGAGCAAGGCGGCTTCACGGGCGTCTTGACGCTCCACTCGAACGATCCCGATGAGCCCGCGGCTTCCGTCGCGATCACGGGTGTCGGCGCACCGGCGCCCGTGCTGGTGGTGGAGTCGCCAGCCCTGCGCGCGGCGCTCACACCCGAACTGGTCGGGTTCGCCGACAGCACGACGCGCATGGTGCTGCTTCGCAATCAAGGGGGCTCACAGCTCGTTTGGAGCGCGGCGGCTTTCCAGGGCGGGGCCGGCACGGCCGCCACGCGGGTGGGTTGCACGGAGGCGCCCGGCACCAAGGGCGAGGAGCCCAGTCGGACGGTTGCCCTTGCTCCCAGCGCGCCCGTGCATCGCGGTGGGCCGGATGCTGCCGGATATCGATGGATCGACAGCGATGAACCCGGTGGTCCCGCGTTCCAATGGCTCGAGATCTCGGGGATTGGGACGCGCGTCTTCAGGAGTGCGGACGATTCGACAGCCACCGCCATCGCGTTGCCGTTCGTGTTCCCGTTCCACGGTAGGTCGCAACGGAGTGTGAATATCTGCACCAACGGCTGGTTGTCCTTCACCAGCTCGCTCAAGGCTTTCCGCAATGTGACGCTTCCGGATTCCGGCGCGAGCGTTCCACGCGATCTGATCGCGCCGTGGTGGGATGACCTCGACCTCCGGTCCGCGGTGGGTGCCGGTCGGGTCTATCACTATTACGACGGCACCCGATTCATCGTCGAGTGGACCGATTGCGTGCACTATGGATTTGGTGGGCCGTACACCTTTCAAGTGCTCCTATGGCCCGATGGCACCATCGACTTCCAGTATCTGCGCATGACGCCGCGCACGGACGGCGCCACGATCGGGCTGCAGGATGGGCGGGGAGCGGTCGGGCTCACGGTGGTGAGCGATGCAGCCTATGTGCACGATGGTCTGCGCGTGCGGGTGCAGCGGTTGGACGATTGGCTCGTGCTGGGCCGGACCGCCGGCGTGGTGCCGCCCGGAGGCATGGATTCGCTGCAGGTCGGGCTGCGTGCCCGGGGCCGCACGCCGGGCACCTACGCGGGCGAGCTGCGATTGCTCACCAACGATCCGCGCCAACTCGCGCGCTCGGTGCCGGCGGCGATCGATGTGGGGCTCACGCGCGCGGCAGCGAGCGCGACCCCGCACACACTGGGGCCACTCGCCTCCACGCCCTCGGTGCGCGTG
>JANLOU010000464.1:0-1527 GCA_031366735.1 Candidatus Eiseniibacteriota bacterium | reverse complement strand
CCGCAGTGCCGCTCAAGCCGACCCGGCAGGTTTCGTGGCAGATCTGCCGGAGCGAGCGATCCTGGACGAAGTGCAGCGAGTACCTGCCCTGTTCGCGGCGCTCAAGTTGGCAGTCGATCGGAAGCGTGTGGCCGGTCGCTTCATCTTGACCGGCTCGGCCAATGTGCTGCTGGTGCCGAAACTCGCCGACTCGCTGGCGGGCCGCATGCAGATCATGCGTCTGCATCCATTGGCGCAGTGCGAGTTGGCACGCCGCGAGCCGCGCTTTCTTGATGCCATGTTCGCAGGCGAGTTCAAGACCCGGCGGACCGAGCGGTTGGCCGGTCAGCTCCCCGAACGGATTGCCGCGGGCGGGTATCCAGCTGCCCTCGTGCGACCCGTCGGGCGCCGTCGGGTTGCGTGGTATCGCGACTACCTCGACGCGATGGTGCAGCGTGACGTCCGTGATCTGGCGCAAATCCGCTCCCTGGACGCGCTGCCGCGACTGTTGGCGCTCGCTGCGGCCCAGACGGCGCAACTCCTGAATGTGTCCGATCTCGCTGCGCCGTTCCAGCTGAGCCGACCAACGATTCGGGACTACGTCACATTACTCGAGCGCGTATTCCTGTTGGAGATGCTGCCACCCTGGCACACCAACCGGCTGAGCCGGCTCGTCAAGACCCCTAAGTTGCACATGGGTGATACTGGGCTGGCGTGCGGGCTGCTCGGCGTGGATGCCATGGCGCTCAAGGCGGATCGGTCATTGTTGGGCCATCTCCTGGAGACATTCGTGTTCCAGGAGTTGCGGCGACAAGCGAGCTGGCACAACGATCCAATGGCATTCTTCCACTACCGCGACAAAGATGGGGCGGAAGTGGACATTGTGATCGAGCGCGGAGCGCACGCCATGGTAGGGGTAGAGGTGAAGGTCGGCGCGACGGTGACAGCGGCGGACTTCCGAGGGCTGCGAAAGCTCAAGCTGGCCGCAGGCAAGCGCTTCACCGGAGGCGTCGTGCTTTACGACGGCGAGACCAGCGCGAGCTTCGGCGACGGGATGCACGCGGTGCCATTGCGGGCCCTGTGGGAAACGGGATGAGGGAGCAGAGGCTGACCCGCAGCTACCGCGTCAGCACCACCCGCGCCGTGGTCTCGCGCTCCCCCTGGCGCAACCGCAGCCAGTGCATGCCCGGTGCGAGCGAGGCGGTCTCGGGGAACGGCAGCGTGTGCCGGCCGGGGGCGAGCGAGGCGAGATCGCGCCACGCCACTCGGCGTCCCGCCAGGTCGAGCAGCTCGAGCGTGCCGGAGGCCTGCTGTGCGAGCGACAGCTCCACCGTGAGCGCACCGAGCCGCGCGGGATTGGGGCGCGCACCGGCGAGTGCGAACTCGAGCACCTGCGGCACCTCGACCCAGGCGGCGGCCACGACCACGCGGCCCGAGGCATCGAGCAAGCGGTACGCGAGCCGCTGGCCCGCGACCACCTCGCGGTCCTCGTAGGTCAGGCGCTCGGCGCTCTCGGCGTTCGCTGGGCCGAGTCTTATCCACGCTGCG
>JANLOU010000458.1:0-2082 GCA_031366735.1 Candidatus Eiseniibacteriota bacterium | reverse complement strand
TGTCGTACGCATCCAGGATGCGGTCGAAGCTGAAGCGATGCGTGATGAGCTTCTTTGCGTCGACGCGCGCGGACTGCACGGTCTTGAGCAGCATGGGGATCGAAGCCGTGTCCACCAGCCGCGTCGTGATGGTCATGTTCTGCGACCAGAGCTTTTCCAGGTGCAGGTCGACCTTCGTGCCGTGCACGCCCACGTTCGCGATGGTGCCGCCCGCCGCGACGATGTCTTCGCACAGGATGAACGTCGCGGGGATGCCCACCGCTTCGATGGCCGTGTCGACACCGCGTCCACCGGTCAATTCCATGATGCGCTGCGCGGCGCCACCGGCCTCGCTGTTGATCGTGGCGGTAGCGCCGAATTGCTTCGCCACAGCAAGACGGTTTTCATCGACGTCGACCATGATGATCTCGGCTGGCGCGTAGAACTGCGCAGTGAGCAGCGCAGCCAGGCCGATCGGGCCCGCGCCGACGATGGCGACGGTGCAACCCGGCGCGACCTTGCCGTTCAGCACGCCGCATTCGAACCCCGTGGGCAGGATGTCGCTGAGCATGACCAGCGCTTCTTCATCGGCGCCGTCGGGAATTCGATAAAGGCTCGTGTCGGCGTGCGGCGTGCGCACGTACTCGGCCTGCGTGCCGTCGATGGTGTTGCCCAGGATCCAACCGCCGGTCGCGCAATGGGAATACATGCCGCGGCGGCAGTTCTCGCACTTGCCGCACGACGAGATGCACGAGATAAGCACGCGATCGCCAGGCCGGAATGACGTGACGCCGGCCCCGACCGAGTCGACGACGCCCACGCCCTCGTGACCGAGAATGCGCCCCGGCTGGCAGGTGGCCACGTCGCCTTTGAGGATGTGCAGGTCGGTCCCGCAGATCGTCGTCTTCGTGATCTTCACGACAGCGTCGCCGGCCGCCTGGATTTGCGGCTTCGGGCGCTCTTCAACGGCCTTCTCGCCAGGCCCGCGGTAGACAAGTGCTTTCATGCACCCACTATGCGGCGCACGACGCCACGTGTCTGTGTGGCAACGCACACACGCCTCCGGACGTAGAAAGGCCCCGCGAGCGGGGCCTTTCTCTACCGTGGCGCGAGCCGGGGTTACTGCCGCGGTTCGCCGTCTCCGTTGACCGCAATGGTGGGGCCTGGCGCTGCCGTCATCTGCAGCCGGTGCTCACGGCCGCGGTAGTTGTAGGTCACGTCCCAGTAGGCGGGCGTGCCGCTCGTGGTGTTCTCGCAGCGGCGCACGTCCTGGCTGGACGTCGTGTTGCCGTCGCGGCCGACGTTCGAGCCGATCACGCCGCCGGCCACGGCGCCGCCGACAGTGGCGATGTCCTTGCCGGTGCCGCCACCGACCTGGTGGCCCAACACGCCGCCCAGCAGGGCGCCCGCGATGGCGCCGCCGACGTTGCGGTCACCGCGCGCCGGCTCAGCCACCTGTTGGCGCTCGACCCAGCAACGCTGGGTCGGCTCGCCCATCACGGCGCGCACCGAGGTCACGGGCGCGTCGAACACCCTCTCGTTCGGGCGGCGGCGCCAGTCGTAGTTCGCCGCAGCCATCGGCTCCGGCTTGTTGCTGTAATCGCGACGGTCGCTCGCCCGGCGCACGGACGAGATGCTGTTGTCCATGCCGAGCGCGCGCAGCGAATCATAGTTGCCGGGGCGCAGCAGGACGCAGCGCCCGTCGAAGCGCGCGTGCTCGCACACTTCCCAGAGGCCGTTGGCGACGGTGACGGAGGAGGCCCGGTCATTGAAGCCGATTTTCTGGAAGTTGCGCACATCCTTCGATGTGGTGAAGGCGCGGCCGCGAAACCCCTCGGCTTCGTAGAAGGTCACTTGCGCGGCGGCGTTGGCCGCGAAGGCGAGGGCGCTCAGCGCGAGCATGGTCTGGACTTGTTTGTTCATGGCTCGACTATGCCCACTGATGACTTCGGCGTCTGTTCGTTTTCGCACATAAGCTCAACAGGCGATGTTGTCCTACAAGGAGCTAGCCGCATGCGTGCGGCAACGCACAGACCGCGAACTCACCCATGAGCAAAGTCCGGGGGTTGACGCCGTCATCCCGCCTTGTCGAACGCTTCGACC
>JANLOU010000449.1:0-9667 GCA_031366735.1 Candidatus Eiseniibacteriota bacterium | reverse complement strand
AGGCCCGCCGCATCCAGTCCGACAAGCTTTTGACGAGTTTCCTCCAAGGCGATACGGCACAAGCCACCGGGGGCTCCAGTGTGCGCATCCGCCTGCAGAATGTCCGCTTCAAGTGGTCGGAAAAGGTCTACATCGATGCGGGCAATATGGCGGTGCGTGCCGTACCCGCCGAGGGGACAACGGTCGATTTCGACGACCTCGAATCGTTCCATCTCATTGTGCAGCAGTCGGTCGTGCGCATCCGCCCGGATGTGCTGGCCGGCATGTTCAACGAGAGCATCTTCAACTACCCCGAATCCCGCGTGCGTGATCTCCAGGTATTGATCGGGAAGGACGACCACGGGATTCCGTCGGTCGAATTGCGGGGCAAGGTCAATGTCGTGGCGTGGCTTCCGTTCACCATGTACACGCACCTCAGCGTCGACACGCGCTCGAACACGATGGTCATCGAAGTCGATCATCTCAAGCTTCTGGGGCTCATCCCGGCAACGAAACTCATCCGCTGGACTCCGCTGCACCTCGATCGGCTGATCGCGTTGCCCCCCAACAAGAGCCTGTGGGTGGATGGCAACCGCATCATGGTGAAGCCGTTCGGCTTGTTCCCGCCGCCCCGCATCAACGGGACCATCGCCAGTGTCACCGTCGGCGCCACCGCGATCAGCATCGCATTCGCGGGGGACGCCATTCCCGCGCCCAAGTCGGTGGCGAAGAATTATGTCTACCTCCGCGGAGGCACCTCGCAGTTCGGGCGATTCCGCATGGTCGACACGGATATCCTGATTCTCGATGGGAATCAGGCGAACCCGTTTGCGTTCTCGCTCCTGCACTACGCGGAACTGCTCCCCCGGTGTGTGGTCACGCTCCCGGATGCGCAGTCAGCGCAACTCACGATGCCGGACTACCGCGGCGCCGCGAAGTAGTCCCCGAATTGTAGGACCTGCGCGCGGTTGGGAACTCTTACAGCGCCTCCCCCTACAGCAGCCCACCCGGACCTCGGGAATGGTGCGATTTCCGCACTCCCGCCCCCCTCCGGCGTTGGCACGAGACATGCCCTTCCCCCTGCGACGTGGTTCCCGATTCTTCAACCGGGCATGCCAGCGGATACTCAACCGCGGCCATCCCGCTTTCCTCTGCCGGAGATTCCATGCCGATCACGACCGCACCCTCCGAACCCGACCGCGCGGCCAAGCCCGATAAGCGCCAGCAGCTGGACGACGCAGTCATCGCGCCCCGGCCCACGCGCCGCTACCGAGCCGCGGCCTTCCAGGCGTATGTGCTGTCGGCCGCTGTCGTATTCGTGGTGCTCGCCGTCGTGGCGCATTCCGTCGCCTATTTCTCGATGGACCTCACGATCACAAAGGCGGTCCAGAGCTACCACGGCGTGTTTTTCGACCGCCTGATGTTCGCAGTCAGTTGGCTGGGATTCTTCCCGCAAGTCGCCCCGTTGGCCGCGCTGGTGATTCTTGCGTTGGCATTCACTGGGCTGCGCTGGGAAGCCGTATCCATGCTGTTCGCGACCATCTCCAGCGCCGTGGGCGCGCTCATCAAACTCATCGTCATCCGGCCACGGCCGAGCGCGGATATCGTCCATGTCGTCCGGGAGTTGAACTCCTCGGGATTCCCAAGCGGGCATGTCCTCTCGACCACTGCGTTCTGCGGGTTCCTCGTATTCCTGTGCTTCACGCTGCTCAAGCCCGCCCCCGCACGCACTGCGCTACTGGTCGCGCTGACCCTACTGATCGCGCTCATGGGTCTGTCCCGCATCTACCTCGGACAGCACTGGTTCAGCGATGTCATGGGCGCTTACCTGTTCGGCAGCCTCTGGCTGGCGCTGACGATCCGATTCTACCGCTGGGGCAAGACGCGCTACTTCATCCATCAGCCGGTCGCGCCCGCCGCCCCGGCGTCGTCCGATGTCGGAACGGCCTAGGCCCCGGATGAGCCCCTCGAATGCGCCTCGGCCCGCTGCACTTGGGAATGATCTGCATAACATTGGTCAGTCGACCCAACACGCGATGCAGAACAAGCAGATCGAACTCATCTCGCGGCTCGGCCTGGTGATTCGCGGAATCGTCTATTTCGTGCCGGGTGTTCTGGCGGTGCGTTGGGCCATGGGACAGAACCAGCGTTCCATGTCCCAATCCAGCGCCATCGATTTGATCGGGCAGCAGCCCATGGGACGCGCAATGCTGGTGGTCGTCGCGATCGGGCTTGCTGGGTATGCGATGTGGGGGCTTGTGCGCGCGATCTTCGACCCGCAAGGCCGAGGGCATGCACCCACTGGAATCGCGCAGCGGTTCGGCTACGCCATGAGTGCGGTGGCCTACCTCAGTCTGTTCTACGCGACCGTACTGCTACTCACCGGCGGGATGTCGCGGGTCGAACAGCATCAGGACATGACCTTTGGATTACTCGCCCGCCCCTTTGGCGCAGTGATCGTGGTGATCATCGGGCTGTGCTGGATCTTCGGCTCCGGAATCGCCCAGATCCTGGTGGGCTGGCGTCGGGAGTTCGAGCGCGACCTCGCTGTGGACCAGATGAGTCGATCCCAGCGCCGCTGGGTCCTTGGCTTCGGCCGCGTTGGACTCATCGGACGCGGGACCGTCTTCACCGTCATCGGCGGGCTCCTGGTCGCCATCGGACTCCACCTGCACGCCTCATCCAACGCGGGGCTCGACGGAGCACTCCTCGAACTGGCTCACCAGCCTTTCGGGCGGGCGCTGCTCGCCGCGGCGGGCTTGGGACTCATGGCATTCGGAGTCTATTCCGCGATGTGCGCGCGCTGGATGCGCATGCACCAGAACACTGGCAGCGCCGTTCCATCCCCACGATAGCACCCACCCTCCTGACAAGGGCGTCCGACGATGAAAGAGCTTGGAATGGCCGACATCCTGAAATCGCTGGAGCACAAGCAGAAGCAACACGCCGCACTCCTGAAGAAGGTGGAGAAGACCGCGGCGCGACTGGACCGGCGCAAGGTCAAGCTGAGCGCCTTGGAATCCGTGATCGCGGATCTGGAGCGTCGCATGGCTGGGCCGCGCAAGCTCCGCGGCGGCGGCAAGGGCGCGGCGGCCAAGGGCCTGCGCCGCGCACAACTCATATTCAATCCAGCCTCCGGACGGGACGAGGAGAAGAACGCCATCCGCTTGTCCCAGATCGTGTGCAGCCTGCGCACCCATGGGATCGAGGCGGCCATCGGGCTGAAGACCTCCGGCAAGGCCGCACGCACACTCGCGCGCGATGCGGTGCGCGATGGGATTCCGCTCGTCATCGTCGCCGCGGGCGACGGCACCATCGGCGATGTCGCCTCGCAGTTGGTCGGAACCTCCACCGTGTTGGGGCTGGTGCCGGTCGGAACCATGAACAATGTGGCTCGCTCACTCGGCATACCGCTCGAGATCGATGCCGCCTGCGCCCTGATCGGGATGGGAACCTCGCGTCACATCGATGTGGGCCGGGTACATGCGAACCTGAGCAAACACGACGAGTATTTCCTCGAGAGCGCCGGCATCGGCTTGTCCTCGATCGCCGCGCTGGGTGGTCAGGCCTACGAGAAGCGTCGGTGGCGGGTCCTGCCGCGCGCGATCAGGCGCTTCTTCGACTCGAAGCCCGGCACGATGCGGATTCAGCTGGACGACATGGAGATCGAAGCGGCGACGCGCATCGTCACCGTTTCCAACGCCCCACTGATGGCGAACAACATGCTGGGAGCGCCGCAGGCCAAGATGGACGACGGCTTGCTCGATGTCTCGGTCTACGATGGGATGGGCGACACGGCGTTGATCGGGCACTTCCTGGCCGCGGCCTCGCACAAGCCCGACGACTTGAAAGTCTATCGCGCACGCCGCGTGCGCATCACGACCGAACAGCCCGAGCTCGCCAACGCCGATATGAATATCTCGTCCGCCAGCACCATCCTGGAGATCGAAGTCCTCCCCGGCGCCCTTACGATGATCGTCGGCAACGGCATCGGACTGACGATTCCCGTGGAATCTGCGCCCACTGCCCCGACGTTCGCGCCAGACCCACCGATCGAGGACGGTGTGGACGATGAGGCGAAGCCCGCAGTGGCGGAGGTGGAACACGTCTGATTCCAAGGACTCCGCGGGCGATGGAATCGCCGGAGCGCTCAGCGCGGCCGATCCGGGAATGAGTGCGCGTACTCATTCCCGGGCTCGGACGGCGATCGCGGTGGTGGCTGCCGCCTGTCTGGGAGCAGCGGCACTCGCGTTCACCATGATGGCGCAGCAAGTGCCCTACTTCCCGAGCGATGTCTCGATCATGAAGGCCGTTCAGTCCGCAAATGTTGGGGCGCTGGCATTCCCCTTATATGCCATGAATCGGGTGGGATTCCCCCCCCTGGTGGGAATCGTCTATGTCAGCGTCATCATCGTCATCTTCATGGCTGGGAGAAAATGGGAAGCCACCTCCGCAGGCTTTGCGGTCGCGGGCAGCGCGACCATCAATAACCTCACCAAGGCATGGGTCGACCGCCCTCGGCCGAGTCCGCAGCTCGTCCATGTGGAGCATCTCATCGCGAATCCGAGCTATCCCGCCGGACATGTTCTCAACTTCACGACCTTCGCGGGGTTCCTCTGCTTCCTCGTCTATGTTCACATGCGCCCCTCGATGCCCCGCGCGGCGCTCATGGGCATCCTGCTGGCAATGATCGCGTTGATGGGCTTGGCGCGCATTGATTCCGGCGAACACTGGCCCAGTGACGTGCTCGGAGGTTACCTGTTGGGTTCATTCTGGCTGGTCGTGAGCATCGCGTTCTATGAACTCGGCCAGCGCAGGTTCGCGGGCGCTGGCCCGCACAGCCATTCCAAGGGCCGCGGCCACGTACTCGGCATGGCGCTCATGGTCTACTCACCCTTCGCACTTACCTGCACCGCGCAGGCGGCCTCGCCGCCCGCCGACAGTCTGGGCGCCTCCGTGGGGGTGCCCTGGAATCCGTCCCAGCCGATGAGCCGAAGACGCGGCTGGGAACACGCAGTGCTGTTGCCCGGGCGGCTTGTTTCGCTTCCGCTCTCGGGGCTCGGGTACGCAACGGACCACACGCTGCTGTGGCTCAGCGAGAAGCCGCGCTTCGCCAACGGCATGGCTCGCGCAAACGGGGCCGGGGAACGCGCGCTCGTCCTGGGGACGCCGAAGCTGGGGGACCGCACCGGACTTGGCGCCGCGGTCGAAGTTCGCAGGCGAATGCTGGGCGGCAAACAAGCGAGCACGCTCAGCGTGCGTCACGCGGCTACATTGAACAAATACAACCGGACGGCGGTGACTTGGACCGGCCAGCCCATGGGACTGCAGTATGGCTACGACTGGCGGCCACAGGACCGGTTCTACGGAGTCGGGAACCAGAGCTCGCAGGACAGCGTGTCGGACTACGCACTGCAGAGCGAGTTCGTGCGGGGGAGCATGCGCTGGGATTCCAACCCGGCGCGCGATCCGGCGCGATCCCGATCCACATTCACCATTTCGGCAGGGCCGGCAAGTCGAGTGACGCGCACTGGCCGCGAGAGCGGGGCCGTCTCCTTCGACGAGCGCTTTCCAGTGTGGGGGCTCGCGACGCTGGACCGGCGGGTCGAACATTTCGTGTATGGCGTCAGCCTCGCTTCGGATCACCGCACGGGTTCGCCCCATTGGAGCCGAGGTTGGCGAACGCTGCTTTCCGCCGACCGCTTCGACGCGCCCATCGGGTTGTTGGCACTGCATACGGCGAACGCCGAAGGCGCACAGTTCACGCGTTATCAAGCCCAAGCCGAAGCGGGAATCTCGTTCATGCGGGACCCCAGGAGCGTGCGACTACTGGTGCGCATCACGGATCTGAATGTCGATTCGAATCCTGGGAAACTCCTGATCTCGGATCTCTCCTCACTCGGTGGACAGGCGGGACTCGCGGGCTACTCCCCCGGTCGATTCCAGGACCGCGACCTCTTGTTGACGCGGCTCGCCTATGTCTTCCCGCTGGAGCGTCGCCTCGAAATGGAACTGCATTCGGAGTGGGGTGCGGTCTACCCCGACCTCTGGAGCGATGCGAAGCTGACGACGCTGCACCACTCCGCTGGGCTCTCCCTCCGCGTCCGCGACGATCACGCGCCGCGCGCCTCGATCGGGTTCGATTTCAGCCGCGAGGTGACCCGACTTCGGTTCTCGATCGGAGGTGTCGAATGAGACGCAACCACCGCACGCTCGCCCGCATGTGCGCACCATTGGCTTGTGGTTTGGCCATCGCCACGCTCGCGCAGGCGGCCGCTCCGGACAGTGCCGGGTCCAAGGCTCCAAAAGAGCGCCAGTACTCCTACGCCTACGACATGATCGACAACAGCCTGGTGCGGCCCGCCACGCGGATGTTCGATGTAGCGCTGCTCGCCCGCAAGGTCACCGGGCATCCTCGGGAAGCGGCCAATGTGGATGAGAACGACCAGGTCCGCTTGCCCAGCACCTGGTGGCAGCCGCGCATGGGATTCCGCTCCGGGGTGGCCGAGGCGATGATGACCGGTCCCGGGCCGGGAACCGGCCCCGCACCGGGACGCTGGACCGTCACGAAGGCCAAGAGCCAGGGCGTGACCCACGGATTCCAGATCAAGGATTCGAACGGCGACAAGTTCCTGGTGAAGTTCGATCCCCCCGGGTTTGCCGATCTCGCCAGAGCCTGCGATGTGAGCGGCTCACATCTCTTCTGGGCCGCCGGATACAATGTTCCCGATAACGCCATCGCCCATTTCCGCATGGAAGATCTGGATATCGGCAAAGAGGCGACTTACACCGACGCCCGTGGCAAGAAGCAGCCCATCACGCCGGCGTATCTCGCCGATCTCCTGAGCAAGGTCGCACCCCCGATCGACGGTCGCTATCGCTGCATCGCAAGCCGGTTCCTCGAGGGCAAACCCATCGGGCCTTATACCTACTCCGGTCGGCGCAAGGATGATCCCGAGGACTTGATTCCCCACGAACTGCGACGGGAGTTGCGCGGATTATGGGTAATGTGCGCTTGGCTCAATCATGCCGACAGCCGTGGGCCGAACTCCCTCGACACCTGGGTCAAGGGTCCCGACCGCTCGTTCGTCCGGCATCACCTGATCGACTTCAGCGCGGTGTTGGGCGCTGGTGCCACGGGCAAGCGCGCCTACCCCACCGGCACGGAGTACTATGTGGATTATCTTGTCGGGGGCCGAGAACTCGTGACGCTGGGTCTGTACCCATTCGCCTGGGAGGCGGGCGTCGACCCCGAGATCCCCTCCACCGGGTTCGTCGAGTCGAAGGTGTTCGATCCCAGCAGTTGGCGCCCGGACTATCCAAACCCCGCGTTCGATGAGCGCACGGAGCGTGACATCCGCTGGGGGGCCCGGATTCTCGCCGGCTTCACCGACGAAACCATTCGCACCGCTGTTGCCGCGGGCCAATACTCCGATCCGCGCGCGACCGAATATATCACTCGCGTGTTGATCGAGCGCCGCGACAAGCTCGTCCATCGTTGGCTCGGGCGTGACTTCGTGACAGGGAGCGTCAATCGATGATGCCGCCACACCCGTTCCGTCCCGTCCGCGCGCTCCTTGCCCTCACTGCGCTGATCGCAGCGACGGCACTGTCAGGCTGCGCACATGTGGGACGGCTCAGCTATGTGCCACAGACCGTTGCGCCGGTGAAGGTGGATTCCACCGAGAACGAACAGGAGGGCTCGAGGCGAAGGCGCAGCGCGCTGGGGTTCGGACCCATGTTCGGGGATTCGTTGATTGGACTGCTGCCAGGAACCGCCGATTCCTCCCGGCGTTTTCTGGGTCGCCTGCGCGACGGATACACGGCGGACACGCTCAATATCTTCCTGCTCGGGGACAATCGCCCGGGCAATCGCGCCACTCGACTCGCGCCAGAGTATTTCGCCGTCACCGGGATGTTCTCGCGCAACCCAGTCAAGATCCTCAAGGGACTGGTCGCCATCCCGATCGGCCTGGTCAAGGGGCTCCTGCCCGACCTGGCATTGGTGCGCGACATCCCGGGTCGATTGCGCCACCAACCCACATGGGGCCCTGAGGCCAAGGTGCTCACGGCCATGATCACGAAACTGGATTCGCTCCGAGCGCACGGTCAGTCGGTGGCCGCGGTGATCAACTCGGGGGACCTCGTCGAGGACGGCCGCTACGCCGGACAATGGGAGCGGTTCCTCAAGATCCATCGGCCGCTCACCTCGCGTGTGCCCTACTTTCCGGTCGCGGGCAACCACGAACGCACGGATGCCGTGGAGGGTGTGGAGAACTGGCGAATGGCCACCGGGCTCCCTGTCGGGAGCGACCGGCTCTATTACTGCTTCGACTCCGCCGACGGGTGGGTGCGCTTCATCGCGCTCGACTCGAACCCCATGGCAGACCCCGCCCACCTCTGGACGCGAGAAGTGCAGATCAAGTATTCCGAAGAAGAAATCACCTGGATGGTGGCGCGCCTCAAAGAGCACAACGGACCGGCGATCGTGTTCATGCACCACCCCCCTTTCTCGGTGGGTTTCCACCGCGTCGAATGGCAGGCCGATTCCGTTTTGCGCGATCGGCGCGCGCGGATCGTGACCGCCCTGCATGAAGCGGGGATCGGCGTATTGGTGACTGGCCACGAGCATGCCTACGAACGAGCCCTGTTCACCTGGCCGGACGCTGTGCTGATCAACATCGTCACGGGCGGAGGCGGCGCTCCACTGCACGCCATCCCCTCGCCTGCCAAGAGCGCGCAGCTCTTCAGCGAATACAAAGTGGCCGGCGCGGTGGTGGATCCCGACAATGTGGTCACGGGGTCCTTCAATCACTTCGTCCACCTGCGATTGTGGTTCGGGGGCGGCTCGATCCACACCTACGCCGTGGACAAGAAGTCGAACACGACCCTTGCCGACTTGGTGACCATCGACCTCAAACGCTATGGCGTGCCCGCGATTGACGAGCACAAGATGCCCATCCCTCCCAAGGCACCCGCCAGCGCCGGACCGCACGAGGAGGTGGGCAAGAAGCCCAACGCCGCCAAGGCGGATACGATCGCCAACAGCAAGCGCATCCTGACCACGCCTTCACCGCGTGAGGCAAGCAAGCGGCCGGTCAGGCGAGGCGTGACGGTCCGCGATTCCGTCGCGGCAGCCCGTCGTGATTCCGTTGCTGCGGCCAAGCGCGATTCGCTCGCCATCCGCCGCAAGCCAGCCATCCCTGTGACTCCGATTCGCCCGCCGCGCCGCTGAACACGATCGATCCGTTTCGAGTCACACTCTCAGGAGGTGCCGACATGACCACAACCACGACCCCACTGACGCCACCCGGCGGCGACCCGCTCCAAGCGCGCAAGGGACCGTTGGACCGGCTGCTCGGCGTGTTCGCGGAGGTGCATGGTGGCGAAGGCATGACCGCCCTCCTCCTCATGCTCAATGTCTTCCTGCTGTTGGCGTCCTACTACCTGCTCAAGACCATCCGCGAACCGCTCATCCTCACCGTCCCGGGCGGAGCCGAGGTCAAGAGCTACTCGGCCGCCGCGACCGCGGGTCTGCTGATGTTGATCGTTCCGTTCTACAGCGCCATCGCTTCACGCGTGTCCCGCGTCAAGCTGATCAATGGCGTGACGATGTTCTTCATCGCGTGCCTGATTGCGTTCTTCGTCTTGAATCGGGCGAATGTGCCCATCGGCATCGCGTTCTTCA
>JANLOU010000445.1:0-1989 GCA_031366735.1 Candidatus Eiseniibacteriota bacterium | reverse complement strand
GCACGCCAAAGGGCGTCCATTGAGCCGCGCTGCTTGCGGAAGTCCCGCAAGGCCTCGAGCGCCACGTCGAGCCCAATCTTGCTTCTGAACTTGAAGCAGTCCGCGACCGTCTTCGCTGGTTCGTACACCCGTACGGTCGCGCCTCCCACGCGATGCTGCGCGACGCCATACTCGAATGTCTCGCCGGAGAGGTGAATGATCTGCAGCGGCACCGGACTGTGACGGGGCCGCCATGCTCCCGTGGGCAGGGCCACCCACACCTTGTGCGGCGCTTGCGTGGTCAGTCCGTGGAACTGGAGGGCGCTGAGTAAGCACACCACGGCGTTCGGGATCCGCTGCGCGACTTCGGCGAAGGACTGCCGCTCATCGAAGTCGGCACCTGCCACGCGGTACAACCCGAACGACACCCGCTCCAGCGCACCTTTGGCCAGCAAGCGTTGGAGGTACGTCCGTGGAATCCCGTGCGAATCCAGATCCCGGGGGCGGAGGACTCCTGCTTTGCGCACCAGGCGCAACGTCTTCGCTGCGAGTGAGTCGGTCATGCCGCGTATGTTACGAAACCCAGTCAGTTGTGTTCAAGTGAATGGGTTCCGTAACAGACTTCTGGCCTAACGCTGAAAGAAGTGAAAGATGTGCGGGGCAGCGCCACCACGACTCGTGGCGGTCAGTCAATCGATTGCTGCGCAGAAGGTAGCGGCGCGATGCCTGCCCGAGTGAGAGATCGCGAGTGGGCGACGTGACACGGAAAGCCCGTGCGAATGCCGCTCAGCTTGAAAGGTTTGAAAGATGGCGTGTGGGCACGCGCCTGTCTCAGGCAGCCTTGGCCGGCGGCTTCGCGAGCGCGAAGCTCTCCTTGAGTCCGATGATCTCCGACACCTTCGTGATCGTGATCTTCGAGAGTGCGGATGCGTCCTTGCACGGCAACGTGCTCACTGCCTTGCCGTTCCGGCTGCCCGCTCGAAACAACGCCACTGCCGAATCCCAGCGCATTGCTTGCGCGCGATTCACACGAAGCACGCCGGTCACGTCCTGCTTGAAGCCGGCATAGTCGTCGTTCTGCTCGACGAAGTCCGAGAGAACTTCGGTCAGCCGCGCGCGATACCGGTCGGTGGCTTCCTGCAGCGTCCGGCCACCGGCGAAGAGAGAACCCGGCTCCACTCCTCGGCACCACCACTCGCCGTCCACCAACTCGGCCAGCAGCCGGCAGTCACCCTGAACAAGGGCGCGGTAGTGAGTCCCCAGCAGCTTGGAGAATGAGAAGATCAGTGGGTACTGCGGCATGGATTCTCCAGCCAAGAATGCGCGGCGAGGGGGCACGGATGCTGGGGAGCGGCAGGCGCGCGGTCCATCCAGCGCGACTGACTCAAGGTTAGGCCGACCGCGTGGGGTAATCAACGGGTGACCCCCGCCTTGGTCTGCATGCGTCCATCGAACCGCGTTGCGTGCGGTAGTCGCGCAGCGCCTCCAACGCGCCGCCGCTTCAAGGTCGGAGGGCTACCACCTGGCGCTCGCGGTGGCCATGGCGCGGGCGCCACTGGCGGTGGAGCCGCGGAAGGAGCGCGCATTCGTGACGCAGTTCCTCAAGCGCTGGGGCGACGCGCTGACGGGGGCGCGGGGTAGATAGGCGGCGTGGGGCCGTGCGCCGATGGTCCGACGAACGGCCCGCGCGACGCTATTGCACCACGATCACTCGCTGCGTGCGCGTGCCCTGGCCATCGACACTGAGCCTTGCAAAGTACAGCCCCGTTCCCACGTGCGCGTGCTGGTCGTCGGTCAGGTCCCATGTGGCTGCGTGTTCGCCGGCGGGCTCGATTCGATTTTCGATCGTGCGCAGGCGGCGGCCGTTCACGTCGTATACCTCCAGCTTCGCCGCCCCTTCGCGTGGCTGCGACCATGCCAGACGACTCGCGCCCGCAGCCGGGTTAGGCCACGGCGCGCGCAGTTCCAGTGCGCGCATCGGCGCCACATCGGGTGCGCCCGCGATCGGGG
>JANLOU010000417.1:0-8232 GCA_031366735.1 Candidatus Eiseniibacteriota bacterium | reverse complement strand
CAATTCCTGGTCGCGCCGAGCATGGCCCGCGAGAAGCGCCAACTCTGGTTGTACCGCCGGGCGGCGATCGTCCGCGCCCTCGGCCTCGGTGCGCTCGCCCTGCTGGTCCCCTTCCTCGTGGATCATCACCCCCAATGGTTGCTCGCCGCGTTCTTCGTGGGCTACGGCGCCTACTGCTTTGGCGGGGGCGTTGGCTCGGTCCCGTTCATGGAAGTGGTGGGCAAGACCATCCCGCCGCAACGCCTGGGCGCCTTCTGGTCCCGGCGATTGTTCTGGGGCGGCTCGATCGCGGCCGGTGTCGCCCTGGTGGTGCGCGAGATCCTGCGCTGGCCCACGGTCGGCTACCGCTACGCGATCCTCTTCGGACTCGCCACCGTTTCGATCTCGATCGCCTACGCGATCTTCCTGCGCATCGACGAACCCGACGGCGTGCCCGACCCCGCCCCCTACACTCCGCTCGAGTTGCTCGGCAATGGCTGGCGATTATTGCGCGAGGACCGCGCGTTCCGCCAGATCCTGCTGGGCCGGGCATTGCTCAGCGTGTGGTTCGCAGCCAGCCCCTTCGTGGTGCTGTTCGCCGTCGACACCCTCAAGGGAGGCGGCCGAGCCACCGGAACATTCCTGTTCACCCGGGTGAGCGGGTTCGTGCTCTCCACGCTCCTGTGGAAACGCATCTCGCGCACGCATGGGAACAGCACGGTCCTGCGCATCTCGGCGATTGGCGCGGGACTCGCCGCACTGATCGCGTCGGCGGTGGCGTACGCCTCGCCCTGGGGCTACCAACTCATCCCCGCTCCCAGTGCCGTGCTCGCTCTCGAGGGAGTGGCATTCGTGGGCGGCGCGGCACAGGCCGGGATCCTTGTGGCGTTCGGCAGCTTGCTGATCGGGCTGGCGCCAAAGGGCCGGCGACAGATGTTCGTGAGCGTCATGCTCACTTTTCTCGGCGTCACGACATTGCTCCCCATGCTCGGTGGCGCATTCGTGGATGCGTTCGGAGCGCCGCTGCTGTTCGCGGTCTGCGGCGTCACCACGCTCGCCGGCGCCTCACAGCTCGCGCGGCTGCCCGAATCGCGCGGACTCGACGAAGGCGCACTGGCGGGATGCTCCGACAGCATGAGCACCGGCGGCGGGCAGTGATTCTCCATCCCAGCAAGGACACCCCATGAGTCGTCGCATCATCGCCGTCGTCCCCGACCTGTTCTTCTCCACACGCATCCTCGCCACCGCGAGAACAGTGGGCGTGCCGGTCGACCTCATCCCATTGCCGCGCGCGCTGGCCGCGTGCACCGAAGCGCTGCCTGCACTGGTGCTGATCGACCTGCACGCGAACGGCGACCCGATGGGGCTGGTGCGGGCATTGAAAGCAGATGCACGCACCCGGGAGATCCCGGTCGTGGGCTTCTACTCGCATGTGGAGACCGCGTTGCGCCGGGCAGCGCTCGAGGCTGGCATCGACGAAGCGCTCCCACGCTCCGCGTTCACCCAGCGTCTGCCCGAGTTGTTATCTGGCGCCCCCATCGCGGAGCCTGCCGAGGATGTGCTCGAGGAGGAGTGATGGCGAGCATCCTCGAAAGCGAAGCCGAGCTGGGCGCACTGGTTCGCGCCATGCGCACGATCGCCGTGGTGGGGATCAAGGACGGACAGAACGATCCGGACGCGCCCGCCTACTCCATCCCACTCCTGCTGGCCGAGAGCGGTCGCAGCGTGATCGGCATCAATCCGACGATCCCAAGTGCGCTCGGGCAGCCCACGCTCGGATCCGTCGCCGAGCTACCCGCGGCGGTGGATGTGATCGATGTGTTCCGACGCAGCGAAGCGTTGCCCGAGCTGGCGGAGCAACTGCTCGCGCTGCCGGCCTCGAAGCGACCCCGGACCGTCTGGTTCCAGAGCGGCATCCGCCACGATGAAGTCGCCGCGAAGTTGGTTGCCGCAGGGATGAGCGTGGTGCAGGACCGTTGTCTGGGGGTGTACGCGCGTCGCTATCGCTGACCCCAAGGGCAGGGCCCGGTCGGCTTCCGCGTCCCGGTCCGACGCGGCTATACTGGCGCGCATCCTGCCCCCGCTGCGCGCCCACTGGACCGAGGAACCCCATGAGCCAGAATGCAACCCCATCCGAGCCCCCGCGCGTGCGCATCAGCTGTCCTGGGTGCGGTCGCAGCGACCATGTCAGCTGGCCGCTCGGGCAGGCGACCTATCCTTGGAAGTGTTTCAACTGCGGCAAGGCGTTCGACCTCACCAAGGCCGGCACGCACTGAATCCATCCTCGTCCACCCGGAGCCATGAGCCATGAAGCGATTCGCCTTGCTGTGTCTCCTGCTCGCACCACTCGCCTCTTCGTCCCCGGCCCGGGCAGCGGAAGCGGACTCCGATCCCAAAGCTGTGAAAGTCGCCGAGCAGGTGTTGCAGGCGCTCGGCGGGCGGGATCGCTGGGAGGCGCTGAAGGGGCTGCGCTGGTCCTTCGGCTCCTCGGTGGGGGATACCGTGCGCAGCACCCGACGCCACGATTGGGACAAGCACACGGGCGCGCATCGAGTCGAAGGCGTGACTCGCGCCGGGCAGAAGTTCATCTTCATCCACACGCTTGGCGACAGCACGCGGGGTCTGGCGTGGTACGACGGCGTCGCGGTGGAACCCGACTCCGCGCGCAAGCTGGCGCAGCGCGCGAACAGCATGTGGGTGAATGATGGCTATTGGTTCTTGATGCCCTACAAAATGCTCGACCCCGGAGTACATCTCAAATACGACGGGCAGGTCACCGAATCGGGCACTCGCTACGACAAGGTCGGGATGACGTTTGGAGCCGTGGGCCTTACTCCGGGTGACCGATACTGGGTGTTCGTGAACGCGAGGACCCACCGCGTCGAGCGCTGGGAGCTCATGCTGCAGAATCAACCACCGCCGCCGATCCGTTGGACATGGGAAGACTGGGAGGAACACGACGGGCTGTGGTTCCCCACCGCTCACCGCCAGGAACGCGTCAATGTGTTCACGAATCGCGTCGAGACCGTGCGCGAGTTCCCCGCAGGGACATTCACCGCGCCATGAGCGGCTCGCGTTCACCGTGCTGATCCGCATCTCCGAACTGTTCCACTCGCTCCAGGGCGAGGGGCCATCGCTGGGTATGCCGGCGCATTTCCTGCGGCTCCAGGGCTGCGAGGTCGGCTGTCATTGGTGCGACACCAAGTACACTTGGGATGCTGCGGGCGGGACCGAGCGCACGCTGGCGGATGCGTTCGACGAACTTGAAGCCATGGGCGGAGCGCCACTTCTGGTGGTGACCGGCGGCGAACCGCTCGCCCACCCCGGGATCCGCGCTGTGCTGGAGGCCGCACTCGAACGCTGGGAGCGCGTCGAGGTCGAGACGAGCGGGTTGTGTCCACCGCCGCTCGCGCACCCGGCATTGTTCTACAACTGGAGTCCCAAGCTGCCGAGCGTGACGGCGCGTTGGGCGGATACCTGGCAGCACTCTGCGCGCTTCGTGGCCGACGCGCGCACCACCGTCAAGCTGGTGGTGGGCGACTTGCGCGACGAAGCCGATGCGCTGCGCCTGATGGAGGAACACCACCTGCCACGCGCGAGCGTGACCCTGATGCCCGAGGGGATGACCGATGCGCAGTTGCGTGAGAACGCGGCGCGCCTGGCCGAGGTCTGCAAGCGCGAAACGCTGCGCTTCTCGCCGCGCCTGCAGGTCTGGCTCTGGGGCGCCAAGCGAGGAGTGTGATGACGACCCCGCGAGCCGTGGTGCTGCTGTCCGGCGGGTTGGACTCCGCAACCTGCCTGGCGTGGGCCAGGGCACAGGGGTTCGAGTGCGCCACGCTCGCCTTCGATTACGGACAGCGCCACCGCATCGAACTCGAGGCCGCCCAGCGCGTGGCCCATGCACTCGGCAGCACCGATCATCGCGTGGTCCGGGTGGACCTGCGTGCAATCGGCGGCTCGGCGCTGACCGCCGACCTGCCGGTGCCCAAAGACCGCGACGCGGACACGCTGGGAGCGCACATCCCGATCACCTATGTGCCTGCGCGCAACACCGTGTTCCTTGCCATCGCACTGGGGTTGGCCGAGACGCTCGGGGCGCAGCACCTCGTGGCCGGTATGAATGCCATCGACTACTCCGGCTACCCGGATTGTCGGCCCGAGTTCGTGCGGGCGTTCGAGGTGCTCGCCGACCTTGCCACCAAGGCGGGGGTCGAAGGGGCGAGGCATCGGGTCCACACACCGCTCATGGCGCTCGACAAGGCGGGGATCATCCGATTGGGCCGCACGCTCGGAGTCGACTATGGTCTAACCCATTCCTGTTACGATCCCGCGCCGAACGGCCTCGCGTGCGGCGCCTGCGATTCTTGTCGACTGCGCGCGCGAGGCTTCCACGAAGCCGGCGTGCCCGATCCCACGCGCTACGAAACCACCCCTGAGGCTTGATCATCGTGCGTGTCGAACTGGTGAAAGAGTTCCGTTTCGAATCCGCCCACCGGCTGCCCATGGTGCCGCCGGACCATAAGTGCTTCCGCATGCACGGGCATTCGTACCGGGTCGAAGTCGGTGTCGCAGGCGAAGTGGACCCGACACTGGGATGGTTGGTGGATTTCGGCGCGATTGCCGCGGTGGTCGAACCCATGATCAAAACCCAACTCGACCACCGCACCCTCAACGACATCCCCGGCCTGGAGAACCCCACCTCTGAAGTGCTGTGCGCATGGCTCTGGCAACGCCTGCTGCCGATCGTGCCGCATCTGGCTGCGATCACCGTGCACGAGACCTGCACCGCCCGGTGCACCTACCGCGGGGACTAATTTCCGTTTTCCCGCCTCCACCACCGACTGCTGCCAACCGCGCACCGTCCGCACGAGCCCGTTTCCAAGATTGTCGGTAATATGACGCTCCGTAGGGAAGCCCATGGGCATCTTGAGCGTTGAACAGTTGGTTGCAGGCCAGTCCCTGGGCTCGGCATTCAGGGTGCCGACCAAAGTGCCGATGCAGAGGGTGGCCCTGACGGCCAAGGAGCCCCAATGAGCCAGCGCATCTTCATCACCGGAGCAACAGGTTACATCGGTAGCGCAGTCGCCGCGCGTCTCGCACGCGCCGGCCACGAGGTTTTCGGACTCACCCGCAGTCGCGAACGCGCCCGTGCACTCACCCCGCTGGGCGTGAAGCCCGTGTTCGGCGATCTCGCCACACCCGCCGACTGGACTGGCGTCCTGCAGAACTGTGACTGGGCCGTGCACGCCGCGTTCGATGCCGAGCATGGCGCGCCCGAACAGGACCAGAATGCGCTGGATGCGTTCCGCACCGCGGCGCTCGATGGACGCCTGCGGAAACTCATTTACACGAGCGGCATCTGGGTGCACGGCGCCAGCAAACAGGTGCTGGACGAGACCGCGCCCCTGAAGCCACTCGAGTTGGTCCAGTGGCGCGCCGCGCACGAGGAAGTCGCGCTCGATCTCTCCTCGCACGAGGTGGTGACGCTGGTGATGCGCCCGGGCATGGTCTACGGCGAGCACCGCGGCGTCATGGGGGCGTGGTTCACCGAGGCACACCGCAACAAGACGATCACCTATCCCGGAGACGGCACACAGCATTGGGGCATGGTCCATCGCGACGATGTCGCTGAAGCCTATGCGTTGGCGCTCGAAGAAGGGCAGCACGGCGGGCGATATCTATTGGTCGACGAGTCCAACCACACGGTGAAGGAAATGGCCGAAGCGGCGGCCCGAGCTGCAGAGGCCAAGGCGCAGGCGTGGCCCGCCGAGGCGGTGGTCGAGAAACTGGGACTGCTCGGGCGAGCCCTGCTCAACGACCTCCAGGTCACTTCAGCGAAAGCTCGTCGCGAGCTGGGCTGGGTGCCCCGGCACACCTCGTTCGTGACCGAAGCGCCGGAACTCTGGCGGGAATGGCAGGAAGCCCGGCAGGCTCCCGTCGCCTGATCCGCTCCACATGCAGTTCGCGAGGGCCCGCCCGTTCGGCGGGCCCTCGCGCTTGGCGCCGCGTTGGCGCCTGGCTGGGCGCATGAGTAGGCTTCGCGCACCATGCGCCTGAACTTCGCTGTTCGAATCCTGATTGCGATTCTGGTCCTGATCATCGCCGCGGCGCTCTGCGCACCGCTCTGGCTCACCCCATGGGTCGCCACACGCGTGCGCGCCGCAGCCTCCGCTCGAAAACTCGCTGCGAGCTGGTCGCGACTCCGGGTGTCGTGGCCCGCAACGCTGCGCGCGAGCGACTTCGTGCTGCGGGATGCCGCGGGCGACACCTTCCTCGTCGCGCGCACATTCGAAGCCAGCGCGGAGCCTCTGTCCGTGATGCTGTTGCACCCGGCGATCGTCACGGCCCGCATCGATGGCGCCCGCGTGCAATGGGGGGCCAGGGTCAGCGAGGACGACACACTCGCCGTGCTGGAATCCGAACTCGAGGACACGCGGGGCGGAGCCGGCGTGGCCCCCCGGGTGTTGCGGGTGGCCGAGCAACTCACGCGCGGACTCCTCCTGCCCGCACGCCGACTGCCCCAGCTCCAGTTGACCGAAGTGCACATCCAACGCGGCGAATCGACCAGCGTCGATCTCGATGCATTGAATCTCACGCGTCGGGCGGGGGCGTTGGAGCTCGCGGTCACCGGGCGGTTCGCGCTCGAACAGACGATCCCGTTCGACTCGCAGTTGCGTTGGGCCAGCGACGATCGGCTCACGGGCCGCGCCGAACTTCGGATACCCGAGGAAGGCCGCGACATCCCCACGCCCGTCGTGTTCACGGTGGATGGACGCGTGACCCAGGACCGCAGAGCAGGGCAATTGCGCATCGGGAAGGGAACACGCGTGACACTGGGCGAGATCGCCATGCGGCTCGAGGGCCTGACCGACACGCACGGACCACGCCTCACGCTGGCGGTCGCCATGGATTCGCTGACGGGGCCGGGCGTCCAGCGATCGCTGCCGCGCGCGTTGCTCGGGCCATTGGCCGACCTCTCCGTACGGGGCTCATGGGACTGGCACGCTTCGCTCGATGTGGACCTCTCCAAGCCCGACAGCGTGCGCTACCAGGCCGATGTCATCCCGCATGGCCTGACACTCGATGCGGCGGGCTCGGGCCTGCGGCTGGGTGGGCTTCAAGGCCCCTTCCTCGCCACCATCCATCTACCGCATGACCGGCTCGTTCGCCGCGACCTGTCCGCCGCGAATCCGCACTTCCGTACGCTGAACGACATCAGCGCGCCGCTGCGCTTCGCCGTGGTGACGAACGAGGACGGCGGCTTCTTCTGGCATCGCGGCTTCAACACCGGCGCCATCCAATTGGCCGTGGCAGCGAACCTGCGCGCGGGTTCCTATAAGCGCGGTGCGGGGACCATCACCATGCAGCTCGCTCGCAACCTGTTCCTCGGCCATCGGCGCACGCTGTCCCGCAAAGGGCAGGAGGTGGTGCTCGCATGGGTGCTCGAGCATCTGGTGGGAGTTCCCAAGGAACGCCTGCTCGAGATCTACCTCAATATCATCGAGTGGGGTCCCAACCTGCACGGAGCCGACGAAGCGGCGCGCTTCTATTTCGACAAGGACGCCGCCGACCTCGACTTGTCCGAGGCGTTGTTCATGACCATCGTGATCCCCTCGCCGAGCAAGTGGCGTTGGCGCTTGGACAACAACGGCGCCCTGCGGCCTTACGCCCGCGCCCAGATGCATTTCATCGGCCGCAAGATGCAGGCGAAAGGGTGGCTCGGGCCCACCGAACTCGTCGGCGCGGACTCCTTGAGCATCACGCTGCGCGGGCCCGCACGCGTCCTGTTCGAACCGCACGAGAGCCCCTCGGACTCCGCCGTTTCATCGCGGGCCCAGCGCTGAACCGCTCGGCCCCGCACGCTGCTCGCCAAGGCGATGCCAGCGCACTGGCCGCTATCGTCGCCGCGGCCGGGGCGCTGATGTGGACCACGCGGGGAGCACTCCGGGGAGCCCCGGTTGCCGACGACTGGGCCTTCCTGCACCACATGCGATTCGCCCCGTTCAACCTGTGGGACTCCCATGGCGCGGCGTATTACTGGCGCCCCATCACGCGCCAACTCGGCATGAGTCTGGAAGCCCTGTGGATGGAACAAGCCCCGTGGCTGGGCGCGCTGGTGCACCTCATGCTTCTGGTGGTGCTGGCCGCGATCCTGCAGCGCATCCTGCGCCGCGCGCTGCCGGCCGTGCCCGCCGCGCTGCTCGTGTGTGCGCCGTTGCTCACCGAAGCAAGTCGCTCCCTGCTCATCTGGCC
>JANLOU010000397.1:0-5670 GCA_031366735.1 Candidatus Eiseniibacteriota bacterium | reverse complement strand
TGTTGATGGCGCCGCCGCCGGCAACCACCGACCACACCGGCGTGATCGCAACGAGATTGCCATTGGCATCACGGCCCGAGGCGGTGAAGGTCTGCGTCCCATTCACGATGACATTGGCCGGGTTCGGGGTCACGACGATCGTCGCCAATGGCCCCGGGCTACCGACCACTATCACTGTGGCGAACGCGGTCCTGCCTCCGCTCGTGGCCTGGACGGTGTTGGAATAGGTCCCATTCACCGCACCAGCAGTGAAGAGGCCGCTCGAGTTGATGGTCCCGCCGCCGGCAACGACCGTCCATGAAGCCGTGCTCGACAGGATGTTCCCGCGGTAGTCCCTCGCCGTGGCGATGAACTGACGGGTCGTGCCTCGAACGATGGTGGCTGGATTGGGTGTGACCGTGAGCGTCGCCACGGGGCAGGGGCCGTTCACCGAACGGCACCCCAGCGCCCCAAGGGCGATCACGGCACACACGAGCACGAATGCGCGTGGTGCGGAAGGTAAGCGAAACTGGAACATGATGGACTCCCTTCTTATCGATAGTGGGCAGTGTTACTGCTTGCCCTTGAGGATGTCTGGGTTGAGCAGCACGAACTCGACCCTGCGATTCAGCTGCATGTTGGCCTGGCTGGTATTGGGAACGAGAGGCTCGGACTCGCCATGACCCTTGGCAGTCAGTTGGGTCGGCGCGAACTGAGGGAAGTGCTCCAACAGATACGCGCGCACGGACTGCGCACGCCGGTGACTGAGGGCGTGGTTGTATTTGTCGGAACCGCGCGAGTCAGTGTGACCGGCGATTTCGATCTCGAGCCCAGGCCACTTGGTGAGCAGTCGGCCAACGGTGTCGAGCACGGCATGCGAACTTGGCCGGATGGTCGATTTGTTGTAATCGAACTCGATATTCGAGATCCGGATCCGGCCAGTGTCGACCAGTTCCACTTCACGCTCCGAGACCGGGCACCCGTCCCGGTCGATTCGCGCGCCAGTAGGAGTGTTGGGGCACTTGTCGAAGCTATCGCAGACGCCGTCGCCATCCGTGTCGATGGGGCAACCGCGCGCGTCCACCGCGCAACCCTTGGGCGTGTCGGGGCATTGATCGATACCGTCCCAGACGCCATCCCCGTCCGCATCGTTCGGGCAGCCCTTCGCATCGACTGTTGCGCCACGCGGAGTCCCGGGGCACTGGTCCAGTCCGTCGCAGACGCCGTCGCCGTCCGAATCGGACGGGCAACCGCTCGCGTCCACCGTGCAGCCGCGTTGCGTGTTGGGACACTTGTCCAACTTGTCCGGCACGCCATCGCCGTCGCTGTCGATCACCTCGTCCTTGCCACCGAAGGCGAACACCAGTCCGGCGCCCAGCACCATGTTATCGATGTGGGCCTTGCCGTAATCCTTGCGCGGCACCAACAGCACATTGCGCGCTTCGAGCCGCAGGCCCAGCGAGTTCGTGACCTTCACCTTCAATCCGGCGGCGGCCTCGAAGGTCCCATCCTTCTGGTCCCCGCTCAGTTGCGGCACGAACTTCGAGACGCCGCCACCCAGCGAGACGAACGGATTGATCGCCCGCGGCTTGGACGACACCAGCATCAGGTTGGCGGACAGGTCGGTCCAGGTCGGCTTGCAATCGCACGCTTCGGTCATGGTGTAACCGCCGGCCAGGTCGAGCCAGAGCGGTGAGGCCACCCGGATGCCGATGCGGCCTCCCATGTACAGATCGTTGTTGAACGGACCCAGTGGCGCCTTGACCTCGCGGTCGAAGTAGGTCCAGCCGACGAATGGAACCAGATTGAAGCGCTTCTCTTGGAAATCCGATGCCGCTGTGACTCGTGCAAGCAGCGACGCAGTCAGAACGATCAGCGGTAGCCATACGCGTGGGCGCAGCATTGGGATCCTCCGATCCGTGAGAGCTCGGACACCGATTCGAAGTCGGAGTCCAGACCCGTTCCCTTCAGCATCCGGTGGGCGGACGAGATCGGCCGGGTCGGAGTGGCAGGGCATGAGCGGTCAGGCGGGAGCAATGTCAGAAGGGATGTGGCATGGCCTGACCCACCTGGGGTATTGCAAACCTCATGCCGCGCCAAGGAAGCGCAATTCATCAATGTTCACGCGTGTTATCGCGATTGGTCCAAGCCCTCTGCTACGCTCGCGGTACTTCCTACCAAGCGATTGCATGTGCGGCGTCGGCCCACAAGTGGGCGTTTGGGGAACGCCCGGGAGGGAGTACTCTTGCGGCTGTCCCGACACGGCTCCATCCCGGAGGTGCCCCACGTGAGCGACAAGCCCCAGTTCCCCAGCATGCCCACGACACCGTTCGTCGAAACAGGCATCCCCACCAATCGCGTTCACGCGGACATCGCCGCCCTCACCCATCAAGGCGCCCGACCCAATAACGAAGACGCGTATGTGGTCTACCGCTTGGGCCGCTATATGGAATGCGTCTCGAGCAACCTGCCGCAGGGCGAACTGCCCGCGCGCTATGCCGACTCGGGGCACCTGATGATCGTCGGCGATGGCGTGGGCGGCGCGGCAGGTGGCGAAGTGGCAAGCAGCACAGCGCTGCTGACGCTCGTGGACCAGATTCTGCGCTCGCCCAAGTGGGCCCTCAAGCTGGACGACCCGGCCACGCGCGAAACCGAGATCCAGGAACTGATCGCGCGCTCGCGCGCCTACCTGCAGCAGATGCACGAGGTGATCCGCGAGCGGCAGGCGCAGGATCCGCGCTATCAGGGCATGGGCACCACATTCACCAGCGCGTACACCGTCGGCGGCGATCTGTTCATCATGCATGTGGGTGACTCGCGCGCGTATGTGCTGCGGGCCGGACGACTGTTCCGCATCACGCACGACCACACCCTTGCACAGGAGTACGCCGATCTGGGCCAGTTGGGCCAGGCCGATGTGGAGCGCCATCCCCTCGGCCATGTGCTCACGCGCGCGCTGGGCGGCCCCACGGACCTGCTCGAGAGCGACACGCACCATCGTGATGTCGAGGATGGCGACCGATTGCTGCTGTGCTCGGACGGGCTCACCAAGGTCGCGAGCGAAGCCGATATCGCCGCCACGCTCAAGGCCCACCCCTCGAGCGATGCCGCATGTCGCGCGCTGGTCGAACTCGCGCTCGCCCGCGGCGGCCCGGACAACATCACGGTGATCGTGGCGGGATACCGGGTCGAGTAGGGCCTGCCATGGGGGCGGCCGATGGCGGGCCAGGGGCCCCCGACCGGCGCGCAGTCAATACTCGTGAACATGTGACACGGCCCTGCCGAGAACAGGACTCGGGCCTGTGTCCGGCCCTCACGATCGCGCCGACGCGCCAGGCACTCTTTTGGCGCGGACCAGCATCAGGCTCAGGGGGGCCGCCATGAAGACGGAACAGCTCCAGTGGAATGCAACAACCCAGTGGGGGCGCACCGACCCGGAGCTCGCGGGTGAAGCGCAGCTGGTGCTGGTCTTCGGCAGTGGCGAGGCGCTCCAACATGGCTCGTCCGTCCCGTGGCTTCGCCAACACTTTCCGCAGGCGATCTTGTTCGGCTGCTCCACCGCCGGCGAGATCCAGGACACGCGCGTTCTGGACGAGACCATCGTCGCCACCGCGGTCCAGTTCGAACGCACCGAGCTCAAGACGGGTCTTGTGCGCATCGGCTCACCGGCCGAGAGCTTCGCGGCGGGTGCGAATCTTGCGAATGCAATCCCCCACGCGGGGCTCCGGCATGCGTTCGTCCTGTCCGACGGCCTGAATGTGAACGGCAGCGAGCTCGTCCGTGGCCTGCGCAGCGCCATGCCCGCCGAGGTCACCGTCACCGGAGGACTCTCGGGTGACGGCGCGCGCTTCGGCACCACCTATGTTGTCTGGGACGACCTCGCACAAACCGGCGTGGCCACCATTCTGGGCTTCTACGGTGCGGGCTTGAATGTCGGCTACGGCTCACTCGGGGGCTGGGATCCTTTCGGGCCCGAACGGCTGATCACCAAGTCCGCCGGCAATGTCCTTTACGAATTGGACGGTCAGTCCGCGCTGGCATTGTACTCGCGCTACCTGGGCGAGCATGCCGCGGGATTGCCCGCGACCGGCCTGCTCTTCCCCTTGAGCCTCCGCGTGGAAGAAGGCGACACGCCCATCGTGCGCACGATTCTTTCGATCGACGAGGCGAACCAGAGTCTGACATTCGCTGGCGACATGCCCGAAGGCGCTTACGCACGGCTGATGAAGGCGAACTTCGACAGGCTCATGGAAGGTGCCATGGGTGCCGCTCGCGCCAGTCAGTCCGGGATGGCAGAAGCCGAGCTCGCGATCCTGATCAGCTGTGTGGGTCGCAAGCTGGTGCTCAAACAACGCATCGAGGAGGAAGTCGAAGGCGTGCGCAGCGTGCTGGGAGCACGGCCCGCGCTGACCGGCTTCTACTCGTATGGCGAGATCTCGCCGTTCACGCTGAGCGCTCGCTGCGAGTTGCACAACCAGACCATGACGATCACGACGCTGTCCGAAGCTGCCTGAACAGGATGGACATGCACCCGCTGCTCGAGCGCCAACTCCGCGTCCTTTTCGGTGAGCGAGTGGATCACTCGCCCGAACTCGCGCAATTGATCGAGCGGGTGAGCGAGAGTTACCGCCAGTTCGAGGCGGACCATATGCTGCTCGAACGCTCGTTGGAACTCAGCTCCCAAGAGCTCCTGCAAGCGAACACCGAGATGCGGGGAATGGTTCAGGCGTTCCCCGACCTGACTTTCTGGCTCGGGCGCGATGGCACCATCCAATCCAGCCGAGGCGAACGCGCGGGCAATGCCAACGGGCCCGGCGAACAGTTCGTGGGTCGACGCATCCAGGATCTCTCGGATGAGCAGGGACGCGAGACAATCGAGCGGGCCGTGACCCGCATCGCCGATGGTTCGCGGATCGAATCGGCAGAGTATTCGCGTTCGATCGGCGACGAAGTACGCCACTATGAGGCGCGCCTGCAACCTGCTCGCGCGGGGCAGGTGCTCGCGATCGTCCGGGACATCACCGAACGCAAACTCGCCGAAGCCGAGTTGCACCGGACCCGCGAGGCCGCGCTGGAGGCGGCGCGGCTCAAGACGGAGTTCCTTGCGAACATGAGCCACGAGATCCGCACCCCGATGACCTGCATCATCGGCATGACGGAACTGGTGCTCGAGACCGAGCTGGCGGCGGAGCAGCGCGGGTTCCTCTCGGCCGTCAGGACCTCGGCTCACGCCCTGCTCGAGATGCTCAACGAGATCCTCGACTTCTCCAAGATCGAGGCCGGCATGCTCCTGATCGACAGTGTCCCCTTCGATCTGCGTGAATGTCTGGGGAGCGCGCTGAAGTCGATGGCGGTGCGGGCGCAGCAGAAGAACCTGGAGCTGGCTTGCCACATCCCCGGCGATATTCCCGAGATGGTGTCGGGCGATCCGGGCCGGCTGCGGCAGGTGATCATCAATCTGGTGGGCAATGCGATCAAGTTCACCGCCAGTGGCGAGGTCGCCGTGTGCGTCGAGCTGGGTCACCGCAGCGACAACGACCTTGAGCTTCGCTTCAGCGTCCGTGACACCGGCATCGGGATTCCCGAGCACCAGCATGCGATGATCTTCGGCGCATTCGTCCAAGCGGACGGCTCGATGACTCGTCGGTATGGCGGCACCGGGCTGGGCTTGGCCATCTGTGCCCAGTTGGT
>JANLOU010000350.1:0-2146 GCA_031366735.1 Candidatus Eiseniibacteriota bacterium | reverse complement strand
GCCTGTGATCGTGGCGCTCGTGGCACTCGATCTCGCGGTGGTGATCGCGCCCGCGCTGTGGCGCGCGAGCGGCGCGCCCACGGGAGTGCAACCGCCACCCGCCACGCTGCTCGCCCGAGTGGCCGCGAAGGCGCCGCACACCCGCGTCTATGTGGGCGCCGCCGAACCAGTGCCTGCGCCCGGGCTGGCGATGGGTCGGTACTCCGAGGCTTACACGAACTTCTGGATCAGTTGGCGGGTGCCTGCGCTGGTGGGAAACCACGGCGCCTATCCGGGCGCCTGGGGCGCTGTGATCCAGAGCGGGCTGACGCGCTCGGCATCGGCGCTGCGCGCGTGGGGTGTGCAGTGGTATGACACCGACCGCAGCGCGCCATTGGCGCCGGGCGAAGGGCCCCTGGCGCAGGACGCAAGGTCGCGCGTGCACCGGTTGGCCGGCGCGCCCGGCCGGGCCTACACAGTGCCATTCGTGGTCGCATTCCCGCAGCGCGCGCAGTTGATCGCCGCGATGCAACAACCCGGGTTCGATCCCGCCTTCGCCGCCGTCACGCTCGATGCTTCGGCTGCCGGTGAGTACCCGGGCTCGAGTGGCTGCGCCATCCGTTGGGTGCGCGATGATCCCGAGCGCCTCGAACTCGAGGTCACCGCGCAGGACCGCGCGTTCGTGGTCGTCGCGGACAGCGAGGCACCCGGGTGGACCGCAACCATCGATGGAGCCCCGGTGGCAATCGCGCCCGTCAATCTCATGGTGCGCGGCGTTCCCATGCCAGCGGGACGCCACACGCTCGTCATGACGCACGCCACCCCGGGCGTGGCGCTCGGCACCACCATCACTCGTCTCGCGCTCGCGCTGTGGGCGCTGCTCGCGCTCGGGTGCCTTGTCGTGGAACTGCGGCGGCGCCAAAGCGGCGGCGCGCGCCAAGCGGAGGCGCTGGGGGCTCGCTAGCGCGCGAGCCTCGCCTCGAGCCGAGCCTTCATCGCGGGCCACTCCTCGCGGATCACGCTGAAGTAGACGCTGTCCCGCAGAGTGCCATCCTGATTGATCATGTGCCGCCGCAGCGTGCCCTCTTCCACCAGCCCCAGGCGACGCATGGCGGCTTTCGAGGGCTCATTCAACGCGCTGGTCTTGAGCTCGACGCGATTCCAACCCAGCGTCTCGAACACATGGCGAAAGAGCAGGTACTTGGTCTCGGTGTTGACGGCGCTGCGCTGGTAGGGCTTGCCCACCCAGGTCCAGCCGATCTCGAGCCGCTTGTGCGCGGGTTCGATGTTACCGAAACGCGTACAGCCCGCGACCAGTTCGCTCGAGCGGTGCATGATCACAAAGGGTAGTGCGCGTGATGCCGCGGCATCGTGCGCGGCAAGATCCAGATAGGCATCGAGATCCGCCGCAGCGCTGATCTGCACCGAAGTGAACCGCCACAGCGCCGGTTCCAGCCCGATCGCATGCAGCCCCGCGCGGTGGCGGGCCAGATCCATGGGCTCCAGCCGCACCGTGCGACCTTGCAGGACGACTGGGGTGGGCATCATGCGGCTTATTCCTTGACGAGGTAGTAGCTCGCCTGAGGATGGTGGACGACGATGGCGCTGGTCGAGGCTTCGGGCGCCAACTGATAGGCGCTCGTGAGCGCCACGCCGATCGTCTCTTCTGGCTTGAGCAGTTGGAACAGCTTGGCCTGATCCGCCAGATCGGGGCACGCGCTGTATCCGAACGAGTAGCGCTTGCCCCGGCCCGGCTCGAGCCCCAACTCCTTGGCGATGTGCTGATGGTGCCACTCGGCCAATCCTTCGGCGCTGCTGACCGACAGCCCGTGGATGAACAACGCATCGGCGTACTCGCCGCGCTGGTTGAGCGTGGCGCACAACTCGTCGGCATTGTGACCCACGGTCACGAGTTGGAATGCCACCACATCGAACTTGGACGACTCGGCCGGCTGGAAGTAGTCCGACAGGCACAACCCCTCGCGATCCGCCTGGCGAGGGAAGGTGAAGCGCAGGACTTCCTCGATCTTGCCGCGCGGCGTCAAGGAACCGGGGGTGAACGCCGCGGCGTCGTAGATCACCAGGTCCTGCCCCACCGACTGGCACGGGAAGTAGCCGTACGCCGCCATGGGCCGCAGCCAGCCCTTGCTCTCGGCATCCTTCTGCA
>JANLOU010000315.1:0-5063 GCA_031366735.1 Candidatus Eiseniibacteriota bacterium | reverse complement strand
GGCTCGGCGCGCACCCCGATCATCGCGGTCACGGCGCACGCGCTCGCAGAGGATCGACAGGCCTGTCTTCTCGCGGGCATGGACGCCGTGGTCCCCAAGCCCATCCAGCGCGACGAGTTGCTCGCCGTCATGAGCCGGTGGTCGGGCTGCGGGACGGCCTCGGACCCCCAGGTCTGTCCCCCTTGCTTGCTGGGCCTGTTGGATTGGGATCAGGCGCTCGGTCGGATGGACGGTGACGCCGCAGTGCTGCACGAGCTGTTGGAGCTATTCCGGCAGGACAGTCCCAACATGCTCCTACGGCTGGACGCTGGGTGTGCCTCGGCGGATGCGCAGGGGATCGAGCGGGCCGCCCATGGGCTCAAGGGCGCGAGCGCGACGATTTCGGCTGATCCGATCACCGCGCTGGCGCTGCGGATCGAGAGCGCTGCGCGCGAGGGCCGCGTTGCCGAGGCCATCGACGCCGTTCCCGCGCTGCGGGCGGAACTGGAACGGTTGGTTGCGGCCCTTCGGGAACTGGCGCCGGTTCGGCGCGAGGCCGCATGAGAGTGCTCGTGGTCGAGGATGACCCGGTCGCGCGACGGCAGATGGAAGCCTCGCTGCAGCGCGGGGGATTCGAGGTCCTGACGGCTGCCGATGGCGAGACAGCCTGGCGGATGCTCGAAGCGCCGGATGCGCCCCGGCTTGTGGTGTTGGACTGGATCCTGCCCCGTCTCGACGGGCAGGAGATCCTGCTGCGCTTGCGTGCGGATACGCTCCGACCCTATGTGCATGTGATCATGGTGACCATCGGGGGCGTGCGCGAGGACGGTGTGGCGCTGATCGAAGCGGGGGCCGACGGCTACCTGCGCAAGCCATTCGACGCTGCCGATCTGCGCGCGCGCGTGCGCAGTGCGGCGCGCGCGCTGCAGCGGGAACAATTGTTGGAGCAGCGCCTCGAGGCGGCTCGGCGCGAACTCAGCGATCCGGCGGCGCTACTCTGCCCGGGATGTCGGGCGGGTCGCCAAGGCGAGCGCGAAGCCGCCTGAACCGCGCCTCATTCGATTCCGGCCTCGCGCAGCGCGGCGCGCAGGTCCGCTTCGGGATGGGCGCCGATCAGCGATCGCACGACCTTGCCATCCCGGCCCACGATCACCGTGAGGGGAATCGAACTGGCGCCGTAGGCCGCGCCGACGCTGCCATCGTGGTCCAGCAGCACGGGGACCTTCACGCCGGTCTTCACTAGAAAGGCCCGCACATCGCCTTCGCTCTCGCGCAGATTCACCGCGAAGACCTGGAGTCCCTTGGGCCCGAACTCGGCGTGGGCTTTGTCCACGAGCGGCATCCAGCGCCGACAGGGTCCGCACCAAGTCGCCCAGAAATCGAGCACCACGACCTGGCCCCGCAGCGCGCTCAGCTTCACCGTGCGCGCCGCCGTTGCTGCAGCACGGGCTCGGGCGGTACGTGGCGGTTTCGTCGCGGCGGTGGCCTTGGCGAGCCGAGTGAGCGTGAAGTCCGGGGCCAGCTTGCCCTCGAGCGTAGGGCCCTCGGCAGGAGGTGCGCCGATGCGCGCGACCCGGCGATCCCCCGCGCGCGGTTGGAACTGGAACTCCGAGTCCGGTTGCGCCTCGTCGGAGAAGCGCACCAAACGGGTGACCTGCATGCTCGTCACCGGTCCCAATTGAGGATGATCGATATCCACGCGGACCGAGTCGCGCAGCACGCGGTGCGAAGCAGGGTCCACCCAGAGCGTGCGTGGGTGCATCAGCAGTCCCTTCGCGGTGGTGTCCGGTGGCGAGGTCACTTCGAGTTTCACCACCTCGATGCTGCCCGCCGCGGTCTGCACCGTGTCCCGGCCGATGGCTCGGACCAGGGTCGCCGTGGAAGCCATGCGCGCGTACTCGCCGAGCGGGTCGACCTGACGGGCAAAGGCATCGTTGCCGCCCCCCGGCACCAGCGATGGGGCCGGCTGCCGCGTGTATTGCTGCAGCGAGGGTGCGCTGATGGTGAGCGTGTCCCCATCCGACACGAGCGTCGAGCCCATGCTGGGATTCTGGATCTCGGTCCGGAGTCGCGCGGGTCGATCGAACACATACCGGACGGGCATCTCGAGGTTCTGGTTCACACCTTTGCCGGTCACCACGACCTGGACCACACCTTCAAATCGGTAGTGCGCCAAGCGAGCGTGGACGCTGCCGATGGAATCCAGTTCGGCGCGCGCAGAAAGTTCATGCGGCTTTGCGGCGGCGCGGGGCGTGCCGCGGGCCGCCGCGATTCCAAAGGTGGTGAGCAATGCGATGGACACGACGAGCGCGAGTCGAGCGAGCATGAGAGGAGTCCTAGGAGGTGCGCGCCGAAAGCGCGTGGACGAGCTGCTGCAGGCCCGCATCAATGTCAGTGCCCAGATGGACGCGCAGCACGCGACGGCCCCGCGACTCGAGCACTTGGAAGTCGCCAGCGGCCTGCGCGGCGCGCAGCACGCCGAAGCCGTACGGTTCACCCGGGATCGCGAGGTCGCCTTCATCGCCGGTGAGCTGGAGGAAGAGGCCCGAGTTGGGGCCGCCCTTGTGCAATTGGCCCGTGGAATGCAGGAAGCGCGGGCCGTAGCCCAGTGTTGTGGCAAGTCGGCTGATCTCGCGCGCGCCGTGTCGGATCGCTTGCAGCAGCGCATGGCGCTCGGGTGTGCGGTGGACATAGGCGAGCACCGCGACATAGTCGCCCGCCGAAGCCGTGGCGAGCAGCGTCTGCAGCCAGGCGCCAGGATCCGCTCCTCGGATCAACAACGATTGCGGCGCGAATGCCACGAGTTCGCCATGACTCGCAGCGCCCTCACGATCGGGGAACTGTCCCTGCGCCAGGAATCGCTTCAGCACGGACTGAGTCGCGGCCTTCGCTTCGGAGACATTCGGCTCGTCGAATGGGTCCACCTCGAGGACGGCGCCGGCGATGGCCGTTGCAATCTCCCAACGCATGAACTCGCCGCCAAGCGCGCTGCGGTCGGCGCAATCCCAGTGGATCACCGGGTGGCCCGCAGCGACCAGCGCGTCGAGCGCCAGGCGCGTCTCATCGGGGAGCGAGGGCTGACCCACGGCCAGGAACACGCGGTCTGCCGCATAGCTGCCAGGCGCTGCGAGGACTTCTTCGGCCACCGGGATGATGCCGCGCCCGAGCTTGCCGGTGCTTTCGGCCACCAACTGTTCGATCCAAGTGCCCAAGGAGGCGAACGGGGGTGAGAAGATCAGCGTGAGTTTGTCGCGTCCCGCCAGTGCGAGTTCGCCAAGCGCCGCGCCCAGACGCAGCGCTTCACCGGTATCGTTCCCCAGCGGTGCGCGCTCTGCGACCGCCGAGGTGAGCAGCGCCGGGATATTCACGCCGATCAAGGCGGCCGGGACGAGGCCGAAGTAGGACAGGACCGAGTAGCGTCCGCCGATGTCGGGGGGATTCACGAAGGTGCGCCGGTAACCGCGCGTGCTCGCCAGAGCGCCAAGCGTCGTGCCCGGGTCGGTGATGGCCACGAACGCGCGGCCGGTCGAATCGCCGCGCTGTGCATGAACCTGCTCCCAGAAGTACTTCTCGAACGAAGTCACCTCGAGGGTGCCACCGGACTTGCTGGCGACCACGAACAGCGTGCGGGTGAGGTCGTGCGAAGCGGCGACGGCCCGGACCGCAGCCGGCGATGTGTTGTCCAGCACAGTCAACTCGAGCGCGCCCGGCGCCACCCCGAAAGTGGAACGCAACACTTCGGGCGCGAGGCTCGAGCCTCCCATGCCCAGGAGCACGGCGTGCGTGAACCCCTCGGCGGCAATCTCCAAGGCGAATGCTGCGAGGCCAGCCGCCTCGGCCTGCATCGCAGCGGGTGAGTCGAGCCACCCCAAACGGTTCGCGACCACCTTGCGGTGCTCGGCATCGTCGATCCACAGCGCGTCATCGTGCGCAAGCATGCGCGAGCCGAAGCGCGCTGCCGTGAGTCGAGCAAGTCGCGCCTCGATCGCCGCTGCATGGGATCCGACGCGCAGGTCGATTGGGTTCATCGGCCTGCTGCCTTCTGCGCGAGCATCTCGCGCCGGCGCGTCTCGAGCGTGGCAAGCAGTTCGTCGTAACTCTTGGCGAACGCCAGTACGCCCTCGGGCTCGAGTTCGTCGATGAGCGCCACGACCGGCACGCCGAGCGCCGTCAACCGTGGGAACAACGCGCGCGCGGCGTCCAGATCGTGCGAGATGCGGACTTCGAGCACACCATGATCATTGAATGCCGCGAGCGTGGCCGGGGGTATGGTGTTGACGGTGTCCGCACCGATCAGCTCTTCGATGTACATCACATCGCGATACGCGGGATTCTTCGTGCTGGTCGACGCCCACAGCGGGCGCTGAGTGTGCGCCCCGTTGGCCTGGAGTGCGCGGAAGCGGGCGCCCCCGAACACTTGCTGGAAAGCAGCGTAAGCCAATCGTGCGTTCGCGACCGCAGCTTTGCCGCGCAGGGACTCGAGTTCGATGCGTTCGGCCGAGCCCGCGGGCAATGTCGCCGCGCGCTGGTCGATCGCTGCATCGATTTTGCTGTCCACCCGCGAGACGAAGAACGAGGCCACCGATCGCAGCGACGCCAGCGCGACGCCGTTCGCCGTTGCGGCTTCGAGGCCAGCAAGATAGGCGTCCACCACCTGCGCGTAGCGGGTGAGCGAGAAGATGAGCGTGACATTCACGCTGATGCCCGCTGCGAGCGTCGCGGTGATCGCCGGCACCCCCGCTTCGGTCGCCGGGATCTTGACCATCACATTCGGGCGATCGACTGCAGCGAACAGGCGCTTGGCGCTGGCGACCGTGCCGGCCGTGTCATGTGCCAACAGCGGGCTGACCTCGATGCTGACGCGGCCGTCGAGGCCGTGCGAAGCAGCGTACAGCGGGGCCAATCGATCACACGCCATCTGGATGTCCTCGACGGCGAGCGACTCGAACAGCGCTTCCCCTTCGAAGCCCGCATGGACCCGCGCGGCAATCGCGGTGTCGTAGTCGCTGCTCTTGGCGATCGCCTGTTGGAAGATGGTGGGGTTCGAAGTCACGCCCACCACGCCCGACTCGCTCACGGCACGG
>JANLOU010000289.1:0-4173 GCA_031366735.1 Candidatus Eiseniibacteriota bacterium | reverse complement strand
ACCCACTGCTCCTGCCACGGCAGCCCGCCCCAGCGCGTGATCACGGCGTGGAATGCCACGCGGCGCTCGTACCGTACGGGGCCCAGCCGCGGCGTTCCCCAGGTCAGGCCGCGGACGGAACAGATCCGCGCGAGACCGTCGGCGGGCGCGCCGGGCACCTGGGCGAGCGCCGTGCGTCGCGTGAACATGGGCTCGGCCAACGCGGCCTCGAGCAGTCGCCTGCCGGCGGCACTCCCGGGCGCCATGAACCATGCGCCCCGCGGCACGGTGGTGCGCGCCGGGTCGAACACCATGCGGACACGCTGGCGACGCCACCGCTTCTGCAAGCCATCCGAAAGGTCCACTTCCCAATCGCCGCGTGGGGCGGACTCCACCGTGCAGCCCGATATCTTGAGCCAGTCGCCCACGAATGTGCGCCACTTCGGACTCTCGGAGGCCGTTTCACCATGCGCCGCGCCCGCCTGCAGCTCCGGCATCTTCACTTTGGCCAGCTTGGTGCGTGGGGCGGGTTTCTTCGCGCGTCCGGGGCGAGCGGCGGATGGGCTCATGATTCATCCTCGACTTCGCGCGCACCATGGAATAGCAAGCTCTGGTCGTCGCGCTGCTGCTGGTACATCCGCCGCGCCGTCACCAAGTGCTGGGCCAGTTCGGTGAACTTGCGCTTCACGGCGCGCGGGTCACGCGAGTCGGTCCAGCGACGGAAGACCTCATCCTCGAACGAACCCGAGATCTGCCAGGCTCCGAGGATGTCCTCCATCTCGCCCACGACCAGTTCGAACATGCGGATCTTGCGCTCGAGAATCTCGAGCACATAGGCCTCGATGGTGCCCCGCGCCACCATGTTGATGACGCGCACAGGATGTTCCTGACCCAGACGATGGACCCGACCGATGCGTTGCTCCAGCCGCATGGGATTCCATGGCAGATCATAGTTGATGACGATGCGCGCGAACTGCAGATTGCGGCCTTCGCCGCCGGCTTCCGTGGACACCAGCACCGGATCGCGCGAGCGGAACTCCTCGAGCGACTCTTCTTTCTCGCGCCAGCCCATCTCGCCGTGGAACACGGAGGGATTCACGCCCTCTGCGCGCAATGCCTCGACGATGGCGTCCTGCGTCGCGCGGAACTGCGTGAAGATGATGGCCTTGTCGCCCTTGAGCGAGTGGATGCACCGGGTCAGCGTCTTGATCTTACTGGGATCCGCGCCCAGCGCAGCCGCCCGCTCGGCGAACCCTCGCACGCGCTTGGCGTCCAGACCCTCGGGGTTCGCTGCCAGCTTCTCGAGCGTGCCCTTGGCGGCGGCCCATGAGGAGCCCATTTCCTTCTGCAGCACCATCAGGGTGAAGTAGTGGGGCTTGCCGGGCTGGCCCGAATCCGAGCGGACCGCGTCGGACACGAATTCGCTGACCTGCTTGTACAACAACCGCTCGGGCGCACTCTGCGGCACCCACATGGCTTCGACATGACGCGGCGCGAAAGTGAGTTTGGTGTCGGATCGACGCGTGCGGATCATGACACTCTGCAGCAGTCGGCGCAGTCGCGGTGTGTTGCGCGGCGTGCGCTTGTCGTGGCCCGAGAGGAAATCGCGGCGGAACTGCGAGAAGGTGCCCACCGTGCCGGGCCGCACGAGCGTGACCAGATTGTACAGCTCGCGCAGGTCATTCTGCACCGGGGTTGCAGTGAGCAACAGCAGATAGCGCGGATTCAGGTCGTTGATGAACTTCCAGCCCAGCGTCAGGTGATTGCGCAGGCGATGAGCCTCATCGACCACCACCATGTCGTAGTCGGCGCCACGCACGCGCTTGCGATGGCGTTCATGGCGGGCGGTCTCCAGCGAAGAGATCACGAGCGGGTGCCGCCCCCACTGCCCGGAAGGTCCGCGTGAAACCACGAAGTCGAGCTCGAACTTCTCCCACAACTCGGCGCGCCACTGTTCACACAGCGACGCTGGCACCAGTACGAGCGCGGTGCGGACGGCACCGCGCAACAGGTACTCCTTGAGCACGATGCCCGCCTCGATGGTCTTCCCAAGCCCCACCTCGTCGGCGAGGATGCCGCGTCCACCGAAGTCGCGCAGCACCTTGAGGCAGGCATCCACCTGATGCGGGAAACGCTCCACGCCGCGCAGGGAGTCCAGCGAAACCAAGTGATCGGCGCTCGCCCAGCCGGCCCAGCCCTCGGCCTCCGCGCGCAGGTCGAAATGCGTCTGGGGCTCGGCGTGGTGGTCGAGCCAATGCTGCAGGAGCGTTTCCCCCTGCGGGTGCCAATGCCGCAGGGCCTGTGCTGCCGCGCGTGCGAGCGGACGGTGACCGTGGTGCTCGTCCGTCTCGTCCGCATCCGCTTGCTCCTGCATGCTCAACGGAATGCTGGGCGGTGCAGCGCGATCGACGATCTCCCACTCGCGCTGCGTCGAGAGCCGACGCAGTTGGCCGCCGAAGACGACCTCGAGCACCTCACGACCACGGTCGGTGTGCACCTCCACGATCAGCCCTTCCCCGAACTGGGGATGATGGAGACGCATGCCGACCTGGTAGCGCGGCTCGATCAGCTCGTCCACAGGTCGAACTCCTGTCCCTTCTCGGGAATGTGCACCGTCGCACCGGTCTTCTCGCGCAGGAGTGCTGCAAGGATCTCCATGGGCCCGATCTCGCCATGCACCAGATGGATGACGCGAGGTAAGGGCTTGAGCCGGGTCACCCATCCCAACAACTCAGCCTGATCCGCGTGCGCGCTGAAGCCATCGAGGCTGGCGATCTCGGCCCGCACCTGCACGGGCTCCCCCATCACATTGACGTTCGCTTGTCCGTCGCGAAGCTTTCGGCCCAAGGTGCCTTCCCCTTGGAAGCCCACGAACAGCACGGTGTTCACCGGATTCCCCAGTGCATGCAACAGATGGTGCACCACTCGTCCGCCCTCGCACATCCCCGAGGCCGAGATGATGATGCAGGGCTCCTTGAAATCGTTGAGCGCGCGCGATTCCCCCGCACTCCCCACATACCGCAGCCGGGTGAAGCCGAAGGGTGCGCCCTCGCCCTCGGAGATCAGCGCCCGTGTCTCGGCATCGAAACATTCGGGGTGCCGCTTGTAGACCGCGGTGGTCTCGCGCGCCATGGGGCTGTCCACGAAGATCGGGAGCTCGGGAATGAGCCCACGCTCGATCACGCTGTGCAGCACCGCCACCAACTCCTGGGTGCGACCCACTGCGAACGACGGCACCACCACTCGCCCGCCCCGCTGGATGGTCCTGGTCACGATCTCGACCAGTTGCCGCTCGTTCTCCTTCTCTTCCGAGTGCAGGCGATCGCCATAGGTGCTCTCGAGCACCAGCACCTCGCTCCCCGGGGGAAACTCGGGATCGCGCAGGATCGGCCGCGTCGGCCGGCCCAGATCGCCGCCCATGAGCACGCGCCGAGTCTGACCCTCACTAGTGAACTCAAAGGTCGTGAGCGCCGCGCCGATGATATGGCCTGCGTCGTGGTAGACCACCGACACGCCCTCGAAGGGCGACCACGGTTGATGGTAAGGGTGCGAGATCAAGCGCTCGAGCACCAGATTCACATCCTCGATGGTGTACAGGGGCTTGCGCTCCGGCCGGTCGCGACGGCGCTTGTTGACATGCTCCAGATCCTTCTCCATGAGCGAAGCGCTGTCCTCGAGCATCACGCGGGCCAGATCCGCGGTGGCAGCAGTCATGTGGATGGGACCGCGAAAACCCAGATTCACAAGCGTTGGAAGGTTACCGATATGGTCCAGGTGCGCGTGCGAGATGATCACCGCATCAAGCCCCGCGGGATCGAATCGGAAGGTGCGATTGATCTGGTCCGCTTCGTCGCGGCGCCCCTGGTAGAGCCCACAGTCGAACAGCCAGCTGAACTTGCCGAACTTCATGAGGTGGCGCGATCCGGTGACCGTGCGCGCAGCGCCTTGGAAGGCGATGGAGAGAGGGGTCGTCATCGTCAGTAGGCCGCGTAGAAGATGATGCCGAGGGAACCCTGGAAATCGTGGTTGGTCTTGCCGTCGTGGAAGATCGCGTGATATCGCGTACTCAGATCCCACGCCCAACTGCGAAAGAAGAACCGCTCCACGCCCGCCCCCACACTCACGAACACGCCGTCGCCCTTATCGGGATACTGCGTCTCGCCATTGTCGAGCCGGGCCGAGATCTGTGCCAGC
>JANLOU010000261.1:0-6037 GCA_031366735.1 Candidatus Eiseniibacteriota bacterium | reverse complement strand
TCGCGCTTGGCAAGCTGCAACAATGCGTCCGCGGCGAAAGCGCGAGTACCAGGCGAAGCGTTGGGCACAGGCGGCGGAAGGGTTCCGGCAGGTGGTGAGTCGCTTTCCTTCCTACTCGGCCGCCGACCAGGCGCAGTTCCTGATGGCGGACGCATACGCCCGCGCGGGTGCGAGCGGGGATGCGCGCTCCGCCTACGAACAGTTCCTTGCCTACTTTCCCGAGAGTGACCTGGCCTCCAGCGCCGCGTTCCGCGTGGGGTTGATCCGCTTCGAGGCGCACGACTATATGGCAGCCGCGGTTGCGTTCACGCGGGCCCTCGAGGATAGCGCCGGGCGAGAGGTCCGCTCGGCAGCAAGGTTCGACCTGGCGCTCTGCCAGCGTGCGCTGGGAGATCTCCCGGCCGCCCGCGCGGAACTCGAGAAGCACCGGGCGGAGTTCCCCTCGGGTGATCACGCCGCAGAGGTAGCCTTCCAGTTGGGCGATCTCGATGAGGCCGCGGACAATCATGCAGAAGCGGCGCGCGGCTACGAACGCGCGCTCGGGCTCTCGCCCAGCCGGGCGCTGGCGGCCGAGATCGGCTTCCGGCTCGGGCACTGCCGCGAACAACTCCACGATGTGCCGGGAGCCCTGCGGGCCTACGGCGACGCCTCCCGTGATGCGCCGCGCGCTGAGCCATTCCGGCTTTCGGCGTTGGCGCGGCTTGCGGCGCTTCATGAAGCGCGCCGCGAGTATGCGCAGGCGGTCGCGGCCTATCGCGACATCATGCAGAACGCGAACGATAAGGAACTGGTGGCGGCGGCGGCGGACCGCGTGTCGCAGCTCGCCCCCAATACACGCCGGCGCTAGGTCGGATCGACAACCCAAAGGAGCGGATGGATGTTCGAGAACTTCGATTGGATGGGGGCGGTCCGGACCAGTCCGGTGATGGTCGTGATCCTGCTGTGCAGTGTCGTCACATTCGGCTTCATCTTCGAGCGCACGGTCTACTTCTGGAACCGGCGGACCGATCCCGTTGGGCTCCACCGGCAGCTGATCGAGAAGGTGCGCGCAGGCGGGGTGAAGGAAGCGGTGTGGTTGTGCGCCGCGCATCCGCATCCCGCGGGCGCGGTGTCCGCAGCGGTCCTGCACGCGGCGCACCTCTCGGCGGAGGCGATCGATGAGAAACTCCAGATCGCGCTCAGCGAGCAACGGCTGGCGCTGGAGCGCAACCTGGGCGTGATCGGCACGATGGGCAATACCGCACCGCTCATCGGGCTGCTCGGCACGGTGTGGGGCATCATGCGGGCATTCCACGATATGGCGCAGACCGGCTCCGCCGGTCCCTCGGTCGTGGCGGCTGGTGTCGCGGAAGCGCTGTTCACCACGGCAGCAGGCCTGATGGTCGCGGTGCCGGCGGTGATGTTCTACAACCACTTCGTGCGCCGCATCGCCGTCATGTTGACCGTCGCCGAGAACCAAGCCCGCTCGTTACGACTCGAGTTGGAGGAGGCGCGGAATCACTCGCACGGCGTCTCGCGGGCCGCGTGAGCGCCGCGACGCGCTCCAGGCGCGCGCCGGGACGAGCCGCAGACGGCATCTTCGAGCCCAACATGACGCCGCTGATCGATGTCTCGTTGGTGCTCGTGGTGATTCTCATGGTCGCGACCCCGCTCGCGTTCCAGTCGGGGATCGCGGTTTCGGCTGCGGCTGCCAGCGGCCCTGCGCCCATCCAGTCGCTGGAGTCGCGGATCGAGCTCACGGTGGCCGCCGACGGAACAGTGCAAGTGAACCGCGACCGAGTGCCGCGCTCGGAACTCGCCGCGAAGTTGGGCCCACTTTTGGCGGGGGGTACTGCGGGAGCTGTGGTGGTGCGTTGCGAGGACACTGTCCCACACGGAGCGTTCGTGTCCGTGCTGGACGAAGCCCGTGCTCTGGGCGCCACCCGCATTGCCGTGGTGGGGAACTGACATGCGCCGACGCGCCTCGCAGAACGAGCTGATCACGAAGGTGAATGTCACACCCATCATCGATGTGGCACTAGTGCTGGTGATCATCCTGCTCGTCACCGCTCCGATGCTCTCGGTCGCAGATCTACCGGTGGACCTGCCCCACGCACACACGCGCGAGGCCGAGAATGAGCGCAATGTGAGCATCACGCTCGGCGCTCATGGCGAAGTTGCCGTGGACGATCGCCTGACTGACCCGAGCGGATTGCGCGCGGCAATCGTGGAGCGCCTTGGCCGGCCTGGCGATGCCGGCGTGCTCGTCGTGATCCGCGCCGATCGCGGTACGCCTTTCCAGTTGGTGCGCCGGACGCTCGACGATGCGCGCGCGGCGGGCGCGAAGCGCCTTGCGATCGCGACGCGCCAGGGTGTGGAGGAGAGTCGATGACCTCGATGACGCTGAACTTCGACGAGAACCCGCTGGCGCTCGAGCGCGATCGGAGCCGCACGAATCGGGGGATGGCGCTGAGCGTGACGCTGCATGCGGCCTTACTGCTGTGGATTGTGCTCGCCCGCCCAGCTTCGGGCGTGCATGAGACGCTGACCGAGATCACATTGGTGGGCGCGGGCGAGGTCGAGGCTGCGGGAGACCCAGCGCCCGCGCCAGCCGCGCGAGCCCGTGCGGCAGCACCCGGTTCCGTGGTCGCGTCGAGCACCGAGGAGCACTTCAGGCGAGAGTCGCAGCGCGCCACACGGGAACCCACCCCGCAATCCGACGCGGCTGTGATGGATCGACTGAACGCGCGTCTCGCTGCAATCCAGAGCAGCGTCCCAGCCCAGCGCTCGAGTGGATCTGCGCTCGGCGGGCCGAGTACGGCATGGAGCGCTCCCGCGGTGGGAGTGGGTCCAGGCGGCAGCGGCGCATCCCCCGTGGCACTCCATCGTGGCGGCGGGGGCGGAAGCGCACCGCTGGCGTTATCGCGCGGGGGTGGTTCCGCGTTTACTCCGGCATCGGCGCTGAGCGGCATGCCCAATACCGGCGCGGCCAGCGCGCCCGCTGCTCCAGCAGGCGGTGAGTTGAGCGCACGCCGGACGCTGGCTGGGGCCTTGCTTGCCGGGCCCATTGCCGATCGAACGATTCTCCACTATGTCACGCCGGTCTATCCCGAGTGGGCGAAGCGCGACGGCGTGGAGGGCGCCGTGACGCTCCACTTCGTGGTCCGCGCCGATGGCACGGTCAAAGAGAATGTGCTGGTCCAGAAGACCGCCGGCTTCGGTGAGCTGGACGACAACGCCCGCATGGCGCTGCGCGAGTGGCGCTTCGAACCTCTGCGAGCCGGACGCACGGGCGAGCAATGGGGCTCGATCACATTCCACTTCCGCCTGCGCGGCGCCTGAACTCTAAAAGGAAAAGAGCGACCATGGACACCAGCCCTGTCAAGACGATCTCGCCCGCAATCGGGATGCTCGCCGGCCTCGTGCTGTCCACGCTCGTACTCGCGGCGCCACCGCTCGATGCGAGGGTCGCATTGCGGACAGGGTCAGTGCGCAGCCAACTCCCTCGCGACACGCGCACCGCCCAAGTGGTTCCCTCAACGGCTGCGCGGGTCGGAGCCGACAGCAGCATGACGCTTCGAGGCGGGGAGGAGGGCACGGTGTTCCGCACGCTCACGATCGAAGGCGAGGATCGCATCCACTTCGAGCTGGAGCGGCCAGAGCTGCGCCTGGAACTCGACCCCGAGAGAGCGCCCGGACTGGATTGGGGTAGCGCACGGGATGTCCTCGACCGAACGACTCCTGACCTCCTCACGCCCTTCCTCGCGACCACTGCGCGGGATCGTTCACCCTACATCGCACACCCTTGGCTCTCGCACTTCGCATCGGGTGTGGTTGCGACCTTTCGTCCCGAGGTGACGGGTGTGGAGCGGTGGAAACTCTCGGTGGCCAACGCGCGCGCAGAGGTGGTGGTGACCTTCGAGGGGCGGGGCGACCCGCCGCGCGAGATCGAATGGAACGGCCTGTCTTCCAGCGGTGCGCCAGTGCTTCCCGGCCTGACCTACTCCTATGTATTCGAAGCGAGCGATCGTGCGGGGAACAAGCGCAACTTCGTGGGTGAGGGTTTCGGCGTGAGCGCGTGGCGGCTCGAGACACCGACCGGTCCTTCGCTCGCTTTCTCCGGCGCGGAGCTGCGTGTGGGCTCCGGTGGAGGCGCCACCCGCGCCATGGCCGGTGACGGTGCACCGCCGGTCGTCATCGAGGCTGCGAGCTGGTTGAACCAGTCTGCCCGCCCAACGCAGCGATTGCGGATTGAAGCCTCCGCGCGTTCGATCGAGGAGGCGGACCTGCTCGCCGGGAATGTTGCGCGTTGGCTGGGCCCGATGGTGATGGGTGGTGCGGCACGAATGCAGGTGGCGACCGACGTTCGAGCGGATGCACCGGAGTCGGGTGCAGTGCGGATCACCGCAGCGCGCTGACCCTTTGTCCGGCCCGGGGCGAAGCGTCGCGCGCTCAGGTTTGGGCCCGGTCCGGAAAACCTGTAGTTTTGCGCGATGCGCTCACGCAGGATCGCCGTCCTTGGTGCAGGCACCGCCGGACTCGCCGCTTCGCTCTTACTGGCCCGCGACGGTCATCAGGTCTGCCTGATCGAGCGTGACCCCTTCGACGCATCGGCGGCCGGGGGCGCTCACGCATGGAATCGTAAGGGCATTCCGCACTTCCTCCAGCCCCACGCGTTCATTCCGCGTGGCCGCCGCGAGTTGCTCGCGCACTTCGGAGATGTCCACGCATCGCTGAAGCTCGAGGGTGCGTCCGATGTGGATGTGGGCGCGAAGCTGCCGGGCACCGCGCAGCCGCAGGATGCCGAGCTGCAGTTCATGGGGGTTCGTCGGCCGCTCATCGAATGGGCATTCCGAAAAGCGGTGCTCGCACAAGCGGGGATCGAGGTGCACTCCGGCTGCTCGGTGCGCGGCGTTCGCTGGGAACGCGGAAGAGTCGCGGCGGTTGAACGGGATGGCCCAAGCATCGATGTCGATCTCGTTGTCGACGCGATGGGCCGCCGCTCACCACTGAGTGGGTGGCTCGAGGCCCAGGGCATCACGCCGCCCACGCCGCAACGCAGCGAATGCGGAGTGATCTACTACAGTCGGTACTATCAGGTCCGACCAGGACGCGTGTTGCCGGATGGACCATGGCTCATGGGCCCGCGCGGGGACCTCGGCTATATGGGATTCTCTTCGTTCCCCGGCGACAACGGCACCTTTGCGACCGTGCTCGCCGTTCCCACGGGGGTGCCCGAGTTGAAAGTATTCCGGCACGAAACCGTGTACGAAGCCGCGATTGCACACATTCCTGCGCTGCGTGCGTGGGTGAACGCGGATCTGGTCGAGCCGATCACGGGCGTGCTGGCGATGGGGGGGTTGCAGAACTCGATCGACAGCGTGGATGACCATGCTGCCCTGGGCGCGTTCCGCGTGGGCGACGCGCTCTGCCACACCGATCCCGTGCTCGCCCATGGCATCAGCTTCTCCTTGATCCACGCGGTCGAGATCGTGCGCGCATTGCGCGAGCACGCCGCGCTGCCGGAGGCGCTCGCCTGCTACCAGAGCGCAGTCATGCCAACGCTGCGGGAGCGCTACGAGTTCGCCACGGCGCTGGATGAGCAGCGGCTACGAATGTGGAGCGGGGGTCCGGTCGACTTCACTCGCCGGGCCGCGGATTACGCACTCTTCAGCATGGTTGCTGCCGGAGCAGTGGCGCTGGTCGACCCCGAGGTCTTTCGCGTGTTCGTGCGCCGGGTCGGACTGTTGGACAGCACCCGCGTGCTGGACCATGACGAACCGCTGCAGGAGCGCATCGAACTACTGTTCCGCGAGCTGTTGGCCAAGCCGCGTCCTGCGTCCGGACCCTCGCGCGAAGCGATGCTGTCGCTCGCCGAAGCCGCGCTCGAGCGTTGAGCACAGCCGACGCGGGTCAGCCCGTCGTCGAAGCGAGCTTGGCCTCGAGTAGGCGGATACGCGCGCGTAACTGGGCGATTTCCGCGCGGAGTTCGGCCACCTCGGCGGAAGGCGCGACGAATGTTGCTGGCGATGCGCCTGTCACTGCGGGCCCGACGACG
>JANLOU010000254.1:0-5746 GCA_031366735.1 Candidatus Eiseniibacteriota bacterium | reverse complement strand
GGACAACCTCGCTCCACACACCGGACTGAAGACGCTGCTGACGTTCGGGGCATTCGCCACGAAGACGTTGTTCTTCGTGTTCTTCTTCATGTGGATCCGCTGGACGCTGCCGCGCTTCCGCTACGACCAGCTCATGTCGCTCGGCTGGAAGCTGCTGCTGCCGTTGTCGCTCGGTTACATCGTCGCGGTGGCCTCCACCATCGTGACGCTCGATGCACTCGGGTTCGCACGTGGCTCGGTGCCGTTCTGCACGGGGCTGATCCTGCTGAACATCGCGGCCGTCGTGATCCTGTTCAACCTCGTCGATCGTGGGCGGATCATCAGCCCGGCCTCGTCGCGCCTCAATCGCCGCGATATCGACAAGCTGCGTGCGGTGAGCACGCGGCGGCGTGCACCGCTTGCGCCAGAGTCACTTGCACCAGAGTCGGGAGACTGATGTCCATCGGCGTCAAGGTCGTCACGCGACCGATCGAGGAAGTCAGCTACGTGCGCGCCACCCTCGGTGGCATGAAGCGCACGCTGCGGCACATCTTCGAGGAGAAGGTCACCACGCAGTATCCGGAGGAGAAGGAGTCGATCTCCAAGCGGTGGCGTGGCACGCATCGGATGCTCACGACGGAAGACGGCAAGGCCAAGTGCGTCGGCTGCGGCCTGTGTCCGTCCGTGTGTCCGGCGAACTGCATCAAGCTCGTGCCGGGTGAGGATGAGCAGGGGAACCGCTATCCACTGGTGTTCGAGATCGACGAGTTCCGCTGCATCTTCTGCGGGTACTGTCAGGAGGTCTGCCCGGAAGAGGCCATTCACGTCGGCCGGCACTACGAGAACGCCGAGTACAGCCGAGAAGGGTTTGTGTATGACCTGGAGCGGCTGATGGCGCAGACGCATCCGGTGTGCGAGATGTGGGATCCCGCCGACCCGAAGGGGGAGTGATGACGCACAACGAGCTCCCGCTCTTCTACGTCTTCAATTTCTATCTCTTCGGGCTCGTCGCCATGGTGTCGGCCGTCGCGTTCGTGACACGCAAGAGTCCCGTGGCCGCGGCGATGTGGCTGGTGAGCGTGATGTTCTGCCTCGCCGCGATGTACATCATGCTCGACGCGCAGTTCATCGGCACCATGCAGGTGCTGGTCTACGCCGGCGCGATCATGGTCGTGTTTCTCTTCGTGATCATGCTGCTCAACCTCGGGCATGCGTCGGAGCTCGCGGACGCACGCGGCCTCTGGTGGAAGCTCGCCGCGGGCGCGGTCGGCCTGGCGTTGGTGGCGCAGATGTTCGCTCTTACGCGCGCGAAGCTTCCGGAGTTGCTGGTGCTGCCGGAGAACACCATCGCGAATCAGGTGACCCGCGACGGCGCCATCGCGCCGCTGGCCGGTCCACTCTTCCATGAATACCTGCTGGCGTTCGAGGTGACGAGCATCCTGCTCCTTGCCGCGGTCGTCGGGGCGGTCGTGCTGGGCAAGCGCAAGGAGCGGGTCCATGCTGGCTGAGTCGCTCTTCTTCAGCGCCGTGCTGTTCACCATCGGCGTGGTCGGCGTGCTCACGCGCCGCAACGCGATCATCATTTTCATGTGCGTGGAGCTGATGCTCAACGCGGTGAACCTGACGTTCGTGGCCTTCGCCCAGGTGTACGGCGTCGCGGGCCAGATCTTCGTGTTCTTCGTCATGACGGTGGCGGCGGCGGAAGCCGCCGTGGGGCTCGCGATCATCATCGCGCTGTTCCGTCATCGCCAGACGGTCAATCTGTCGAACATCAATCTCCTCAAGGGATGATGCTCCTCCAGCATGCAGCAACGGCGGGTGCTCACCCTCTGAGCGGCACTGTGGCTCGGTACATGTGGCTGCTGCCACTGCTGCCGCTCCTCGGCTTCGTGATCAACGGGCTGCTGTCGCTCGCGAGTGCGATCCACTTCGGTCCGGACGATCCCAGCGCAAGTCACGACGACGGGCACGGTGCACCTGCGGCGCACGCGCACGATGCAAGCGGCGGCGGGGCCCACGGCGACGACCATTATCCAGTCGTGCGGCACCGGTATGCCGGCGTGACGAGCCTCGTCGGGCCAGGCGTGCTCCTGCTGTCGTTCCTGCTCGCCACGATGATTTTCATGGCGATGCGCGCGGCCGGCGCGCACGAGCCGTTCGTCCAGCGGTACTTCAGCTGGATGCCCGTCGGCGACCTGCAGGTCGACGCCGCCTTCCATCTCGACCAGCTCTCGATGCTGATGGTGATGATCATCACCGGCATCGGCACGCTCATCCACATCTTCAGCGTCGGCTACATGGTCGACGACCCGGGGTATCCGCGGTACTTCGCGTACCTCAACCTGTTCGTCTTCTTCATGCTGGTGCTGGTCCTCGGCTCCAGCTATCCGCTGATGTTTGTCGGCTGGGAAGGCGTCGGGCTGTGCTCCTACCTGCTCATCGGGTTCTGGTTCAGCGAGAAGGCCAATGCGGACGCCGGCAAGAAGGCGTTCATCGTGAACCGCATCGGCGACTTTGGCTTCCTGATCGCGATGTTCATGCTGTTCGCCAACACTGGGAAGCTTGACTACGTCGGCGTGAACGCGGCCGTCGCCGGGATGGCATTCGGCGGCGTGCTGATCACGACCATCTGCCTCTTCTTCTTCCTCGGCTGCGCCGGCAAGAGCGCGCAGATCCCGCTCTATGTCTGGCTACCCGACGCGATGGCCGGCCCGACACCCGTTTCCGCACTCATCCATGCGGCCACGATGGTCACGGCGGGCGTCTACCTCATTGCGCGGAGCAACGTGCTCTTCTCGATGGCGCCGGTGGCGGGGCTCGTCGTGGTGCTGATCGGAGCGCTCACGGCCTTCTTCGCCGCGACGATCGGGCTGAAGCAGTGGGACATCAAGAAGGTGCTTGCCTACTCCACCGTTTCCCAGCTCGGCTACATGTTCATGGGTGTCGGCTCCGGGGCGTACGTCGCCGGTGTGTTCCACCTCATGACGCACGCCTTCTTCAAGGCGCTGCTCTTCCTCGGCGCGGGCTCGGTGATCTACGCCATGCACAAGGCGTATCACCACACGCACAACCACGAGGATGCGCAGGACATGCGCAACATGGGCGGACTGAAGGCGTTCATGCCCATCACGTGGGGCCTGATGTGGATTGCCACTCTGGCGATCAGCGGCATTCCGCCGTTCGCAGGCTTCTTCTCCAAGGACGAGATTCTCGGCAGCGTCTTTGCGCTGCATCGGGGATCGACGCTCGACTCGGCCCGCCTGCTCGGCCTGCCGGGCAGCTTCGTGTTGCTGTTCTGCTACGTGCTCGGCCTGGCAGCGGCGTTCATGACGGCGATCTACATGACGCGCATGATGCTCTACACCTTCCATGGACCCAACCGCACGGGCGAAAAGGAGCGCGAGCACCTGCACGAGGCGCCGTGGAGCATGACGGGCCCCCTCGTGGTGCTCGGCGTGCTCAGCGCCTTTGGCGGCTGGTTCAACCTGCCGTCGTTCCTCCCGCTTGGCTCGGTCGGAGCGCTCGAGCGCTGGCTCGAGCCCGTGGTGGGGCAGGGTGCACTCCGCATCACCAATGGTGCGCCAGTCGAAATACCGCAATCCACCGAGCTGGGGCTCGTGGTTATCGCAGTGGTGATCGCAGTGGCCGGTATGTCGCTGGCCTTCCGGCGAATGAAGCCAGAGTCGCTCGTGCCGGCCAAGGACGCACCCGCGGAGCACGGCTTCGAGCGCGTCCTGGCGAACAAGTATTTCGTGGACGAAACGTACGACAAGGTGATCGTCAATCCGGTCGTCGCCACGTCACGCGGCCTCCTGTGGCGCGGCATCGACGTTGGCATCATCGATGGCATCACGCGCATGATCGTGCAGAGCAAGGACGCCGACAGCGCGCCGGGCACCTCCGTACCGATGGGCGGGCTTCTTCCACGCGCCATTGGCTGGATGGGGTCGCAGTTGCAGTCCGGACTGGTGGGCACCTATGCGTGGGTTCTGGTCGTCGGCGTTCTGTTCGTGCTTGGCGCCTTCACTTTCAGATAGGGCGAGATGCGCGAGTTTCTGCTTTCTGTGGGCTATGACCGCTGGATTCTTCCAGCGCTGCTGATCATCCCGATCCTGGGAGCGCTCGCGGTGCTGGCCGGTGGTCGTCAGGCCGAGGGTGAAGACGAGGTGGCGTCGGGCGCCGCGAGTCGTTCGCGTGTGCTGGCGACCGCCTTCTTTGCGCTCGAGTTTGTACTGTCCGTGGGTCTGTGGTGGGCCTTCGATCCCGCTGTGGCCGGATGGCAGCAGCGCTTCGATGTTGCCTGGATCCCCTCCTGGGGAGCGCGTTTCACCATCGGCCTCGATGGTATCGCGATGATGATGGTGCTGCTCACGACCTTCATCATGCTGTTGGCGTCCGTTGGCAGCTGGACGTCAGTGCGGCAAAAGGCGTCGTCGTACTACGCGCTGCTGCTCGTGCTCACGACCGGCATGCTGGGCGTGTTCATGGCCCTCGATCTCTTCCTGTTCTACATCATGTGGGAAGTGATGCTGATCCCCATGTACTTCATCGTGGGTATCTGGGGAGGACAGCGCCGCATCTACGCCAGTCTCAAGTTCTTCATCTACACGATGCTCGGCTCGCTGCTGATGCTGGTCGGCATCATCTACCTCGGCTTGGCGGCCGAGCAGCCGCATCTCGTGCACGGTGTGCCGGTGGTGATCAACGGCGTCATGGACATGAGCCCGAACTTCTCCTACGACGCCATCATGTCGCAGGTACAGCTCACGCCGGCGGCGGGAATGTGGCTCTTTGGCGCGTTCTTCCTCGCGTTTGCCGTGAAGGTCCCGATGTTCCCCTTCCACACGTGGCTGCCCGACGCCCATGTGGAAGCGCCGACAGCCGGCTCCGTCGTGCTGGCCGCCATCATGCTCAAGCTGGGCACCTTTGGCTTCATACGGCTGGCGGTGCCGCTCTTTCCGGCCGCCGCGATGAATCCGACGATTCGTGGGATCGTGCTGACGCTCGCGGTCATCGGCATCGTCTACGGTGCGCTGGTGTCGTTGGTGCAGCCGGACTTCAAGAAGCTCGTCGCGTACAGCTCCGTCAGTCACCTCGGTTTCGTCATGCTCGGCATCTTCGCGCTCACCGTGCAGAGCGTGCAGGGCGCGTTGATGGTCATGATCAACCACGGCCTCTCCACGGGCGCGCTCTTCTTCCTCATCGGCATGATCTACGAGCGGCGTCACACGCGCATGATCGCGGCGTATGGCGGCATCGCGCGCGTGGTACCGCTCTTTTCGGCCATCCTGGTGTTCGTTTCGCTCAGCTCGATCGGCGTGCCTGGCACGAACGGGTTCATTGGTGAGTTCCTCGTGCTCCTTGGCGCGTACCGCACGACACCCGTGCTCGCGGTCATCGCCGCCAGCAGCGTCATCATCGCCGCGGCCTACATGCTCTGGGCCGTGCAGCGCATCCTCTTCAATCCGCTCGACAGGGCCGAAAATGAGCACATACCGGACATGAACCGTCGGGAGTTGCTGCTCATGGCGCCGCTCCTCGCGGGCATTGTCTGGCTGGGCGTCTACCCGGCACCAGTCCTGCGCCGCCTTCAGCCTTCCGCCGAGAACTTCGTCCGGATCGTCGAGCTTCGCGCGGCGTCTTCAAATGTCAGTGCGGGAGGAGGTCGCTGATGCGCACCTTCGACCTCGCAATTCCCTCACAGCTCACCGCGGCGCTCGCCCCCGACCTGCTGCTCATGGGCGGCGCCATGGCGCTGCTCCTGTGG
>JANLOU010000239.1:0-12358 GCA_031366735.1 Candidatus Eiseniibacteriota bacterium | reverse complement strand
TTCCAGCACGATCTTCTTGGTGTCCGCAGCCCGGTCACCCGCCACGAAGCGCGCGAAATAGACGCCCTTGGCGCTCATGGAACCATCGTCGTTACGACCATCCCAACGAGCCGAGAAGGTGCCCGCAGCCGCGTCCTGGTTCACCAGGGTGCGCAGCTGACGACCCGCCAGATCGAAGATCGCGAGCGAGACATGAGCCTTCTCGGCCAGCGAGTAGCGCAGGTCATGCGCCGGCGCCGGGTTCTTGCCCGAGAACTGCAGGCCCAACTGCTCCGCCTTGACTGCCGTCTGGGTCGATTCGTTCTCGAGGGTCTTGGGTGCCAGTGCCGCCTCGTCCGGCTCCGCGCTGCCGCGCTTGATATCCGAGTCGCCCGAGGTCGGACGATCGCCTGACGGGTTCGGACGCGAGGCCTTGGAGTGCGGTGAATCGAAGCCCGAGAACGGCGGGGCGACATACGGGAAGCTGGGCAGGAACGGACGGTCGTTGTAGTCGACGCCGTCGCCAAGCCGGTTGTTGGGCTCGATGTTGAAGCCAGGGACGAGCACACCTGCGACGACGCGCTCGGCGATGTCCACGACATCGTCGGTCAGGCGACGACCGTTGGGGAAGCCAGCGATGTCACCCGCCAGCACACCCATCCGCTTGGGCACCGCCGCCGCCGGGATCGCCATGTTCAAGCGCAGCTTCTCGCAGGCGACCACATTCGCAGGCTGGTTCAAGCCCGAGACGCCGGTCAGGAACACAGCGACCAGGTCATTGCGGGGTGCGGGCGGCACCGAGATACCGTAGAGCGCGGTGAACAGCCCGGCCACTTCGCTGTGGGTGACATAGTTGATGAACTGGCCGTCATTGGTGGGCGAGGAACCATTGAAGCGATCCTTCATCCCGATCGGCAGCACCACCTCGTTGACCAGCGGCATGCCCAGACGCGACACCTGCACATCGGCGCCCGAGACGCTGTGCGTCCCATCGGCGTTCAGCGTGCGGTTCGACGGACGCTCGCTCGCGTCGTAGATGGCGATGATCGAGTTGCCCGCGTTCGGAGCCTGACCGTCCTTCGTCAGACGCGTCATCGGGATCTGCAGCGCGACCGTCATCACATTGTAGCCCGCAACGCCGTCCTTGCCGCGGCCCCGGTCACCCGGCAACTCGCGAATGGTGAGCAGGTCGAATACCGCGCCCAGATCCACGAAGAACGGATCGTCACGGGGCCCGACGAACACCTTGGTGCCATCGCCCAGGGTGCGCACGCACTCCGCCGCGAGCGCATCGTAGTTCGGCATCGACGCGGGACCGACATTCGCAGGCGCCACCGGCAGGTCGGCACCCAGCACTGTCGCCACGCCATTGTCGAAGCGCGTGAGCGTGTAGGTCTGGTAGACATTGAGTGTGGCATCCGTGATGTGATTCACCGCACCAACATTGTACAAGAACGTATTGCCGTTGCGGACATGCGTCTTGAACTTGAGCTGGAACTCGATGTGGTTGCCTGCATCACCGACATTGTCGACGCGCAGGTAGTAGCTGGCGTCGTCGTCGAACGCATAGAAGTTCGGGCCAGCGTTAGGCTCCAGCAGCGGCACCCAATTGCCGATCAGCGTCACGCTGTTCGGGGCGTCGGGGCTGACGAAGGCGTACAGGTCCGTGTCGTCGATCAGGCGGTCGCGGGAGGTCCCGGGGGCCTCACTGTGGCTCGAGGCTGAGACCAGTGAGGGAACGAGGAGCGCCGAGCAGAGCAGCGCAGCGAGTCCAAGCGAAGTCTTGTGCATGAGAAGGGTTTCCTTTCGGGCGCGGAGCGCCGGGGAGCGGGAGGAGCCGTTCGACACCCAGGCCCGGGAATGCGCCCGAAAGGACGCAGGGAGCCTGTGACATTGGTGCTACGCATGGGGGCGAAGATCGGATGAGCCGCCACGGCAGCGCCTTGGCCAGCGGGCCGCTGTGATACCGTCACGGACCGCCATGACCCGCCCCCCCTCCATGCCACGCGCCGCGTGGCTCGTCCTCGCCGCCTCGGCGCTCCTGTCGCTTGCGATCGCGTTCAGCTTCCCTCTGCTGGACCCGGACGAGGGCCGCAACGCCGAGGTCGCCCGGGAGATGGCGGTGAGCGGCGATCTGGTGATCCCGCACCTGGCGGGGATGCCCTATCTGGACAAACCGCCGGCGCTGTTCGCTGCTGGAGCGCTGTTCGTGCGGGTGCTCGGCCACACTCCGATCGCCGTGCGACTGCCGGCGATCCTTGCCTCACTCGGCACGCTGCTCGTCCTGGCGTCCGTGGCCCTGCGCATCGCCACTCCCGGGTACGCGGTGCGAGTGCTCGTGTTGACCGCGGCCGCGCCGCTGTTCGCCGTGCTGTCGGCCTATGTCATTTTCGACATGCTGTTGGCGGCTTGCGTCACCGTGGTCTGGACGCTTCTGGCGCTCGAAGTGGAACAAGGCCCTTCGGGCCGCCGCCGCCTCGCGATGTTCGCCGCCGTGATGCTGGGGGTGCTGGTCAAGGGGCCGGTCATGTTGGTCTGGGCGCTGGGCGGCAGCACGACCGCGGCCCTGTGCCTGCGTTCACGCTCGCCGCTCGCGTGGTTGGCTTGGTGGCCCGGCTGGATCCTGGTGCTGGGCGGCGCTGGAGCTTGGTTCGCGGCAGCATTGCAGCGACACCCCGAGTACGCACGCTATGCCTTCCTCGAGGAATCCCTCGAGCGCATGACGAGCCGCTCATTCCAGCGGGACCAACCGCTCTGGTTCGTGCCCGCCGTGCTCGTGGCAGGGGCACTGCCGTGGTCGTTGGCGACCCCCTGGCGCTGGCCCAAGCGTCGCTCGGCCAGGATCGCCGCCGGCTTCGTACTGTTCGCGGCGGTGTTCTTCTCGCTTTCGCACAGCAAGCTCGTGACCTACCTGCTCCCGGCGATCCCGGCGCTGGCGTGGTGGGCGGCCGAGGGCTGGAGTGACCGTCCGCGCGGTCGCAACGCGCTCATCGCAGCGGCCGCCTTCACGCCGATGCTGCTGTTGGCGGGGTATCCATGGCTGCGTGCGGCTGCGCTCGACGCCTCGGGAGAACCACTGGCTCGGGTGATCCGGGCCTCGGGCGCCGAGACGGTCCGCTATGAGGACTGCTATAGTCCGGGCACCGATTTTCTGCTGGGGCGGTCCTCGAGCGTGGTCTCGGCCCTCGGACACCCGATCACCAGCAACTATGTGGTGCGGTACCGCACGCTGCTCCGCGAGCGCGGACAGTGGCGGTTATTCGACGATCCGGGCGCCGCCCCCGGGACGGAGGTGATCGTGCGTGAAGTCCGCCGCGATCGTGCCACGCCGCCGTCAGGATACACGCTGATCCATCAGGACGCCCGCTTCCTCGCCTATCGTCGCAATCCGCAGCCCTAGCACCTCTGCCTCGGAGTCCCGACTTCCATGTGTGGCATCGCCGGCCTCATCGCCCCCGATCTGTCGTCGCCCGAACGCCTCCTGTTCGTGCGCGGGATGATCGCGCGCATGGGGCATCGCGGCCCCTCGGGCGAAGCACTCTGGGATGGCGGGACCTGCGCGCTGGGAATCGCGCGACTCGCGATCGTGGCGCCGAACCAACGCGCGCGAGTGCTCGAGAGTGAGACGGGCGATGTGATCGGTGTGGCGAACGGCGAGCTGTACAATCACGAGGCCCTTGCGGCGGAACTGCGCTCGCGCGGCCACGAGGGGCTGGAGGGCCCTGACACGGCGCTGCTCCCCCACCTGTACGAGGAGCGCGGCACCGATTTCCCGGAAGTGCTCGACGGCATGTTCGCCGTGGCCCTGTGGGATCGTTCCATCGAGCAACTCACTTTGGCGCGCGATCGGGCCGGCGAGAAGCCGCTCTTCGTGACTCAGGCGGGCGGACGCTTTGCGTTCGCGTCCGAGCCGGGCGCACTCGCCTCGCTGCCGTGGGTCTCGCGCGACCCGTCCCCAAGCGCGATCGCTCGCTATCTGGTGCACGGCTTCTTCGCCGGCGAGGACAGCGCGTACGCGGCCATCCGCCAACTCCCTCCCGGGTTCACACTCACGATTCGCGGTCAACACTCCAAGCGGCGACGCTACTGGCGCCCGTGGGATGCGCTCGTCTCGGGTGTCCCGAGTTGTCGCTCGGCGGACGCGCCGGAGCGAACGCACGAAGCGCTCTCGAGCGCGGTGCGCTCGCGTGTCCCGGGCGAGGTGCCCTTCGGCGTGTTCCTCTCGGGCGGCGTCGACTCCGGTCTCGTCGCAACGCTTGCCGCGCGCGAATGTGGTCGCCGGTTCCCGACCTTCAGCATGCGGATCGACCACCGCGGCTACGATGAGAGCGCCTATGCGCGCCGCGTGGCCGAATCGATCGGCGCCGAGCACCACGAACTGGTGATGACGGCGGCCGAGGGCGAGGAAGCCTTCACCACCTGGGCCGCCGGCATGGACCAACCGCTGGGCGATCCGAGTGTGTTGCCCACATGGGCGCTCGCCCGTTTCGCCTCGCAACATGTCCCCGTCGTGCTCACGGGCGAAGGCGGCGACGAGTTGTTCGCAGGCTACCCCACCTATCTGGGGCACCGACACGCCGGCATCGCGGACCTTGTGCCGGCCGGCATCGCCGAGTGGATCGTGGCGTTGGCTCGGCGATTCCGGCCGCGACACCACCATGTCACCATCGCGCATATGCTCGAGCGATTCATGGGCGTGCGTGGGCTGTCGCCGTTCGCACGGCACCTGGCGTGGTTCGGCACGGCGCGTCCCGAAGAGGCCATGGCGCTGTTGCATCCCGACTTGCGCGCAGCCGTCGTCCCCAGCGCCCCGCTCGCGCATGCGCAGCATCTGTCCGAGCAACTGGTCGACATGCAGCTCATGACACCCACTCGGGCTCCGTTGACCGCCTACCAACTACTCGACTTCGAGACGTATCTTTCGGGCGACCTGCTCACCAAGGTGGACCGCTGCACGATGGCGCATGGCGTCGAATCGCGCGCTCCGTTCCTGCGCACCTCACTGATCGAGTTCGCCCTCGCCTTGCCGGATGACGCCAAGTTGCGCGGCACCAGCGGCAAGTGGGCGCTCAAGCAAGCCGCCGCCGAGCTTCTGCCCCGGGACATCCTCGCCCGGCGCAAGCAGGGCTTCTCGCCGCCGTTCAGCGCGTGGGCGCGCGGCCCCATGCGCGGCCTGGTCGTGGACACGCTGTCCGCCTCGCGCGTCGAAGCCGCAGGCGTGCTGGATGCGCGGGCCGTGCAACGCGTGATGCGCGAGCATCTGGAGGGTCGGGAGGATCGCGGCCGAACCCTCTGGACGCTGTTGTCGTTGCAATCCTGGGCCGAGCGCTGGGTCGCCAGTTCGCCCGCCCGTCCGGCGGAGCCAGCAATCGCCGAAGCGCTGCAGATCTAGCCAGCCTCCACCCGCGGCTCGGGCGCGATGATGCTGGCTCGCCGCGGCAGTTGCCACGCGCACACGGCGCCCACCACGATGAGTGACGACAACACCATGAGCGCCGTGTGCAGGCCCGCGCGATCGGCCAGCGCGCCGATGGGGCCGATGAGCAGCGCCCCCACTCCCCACGCTGCGCCCATCAGCAGACTCGAGATGGTTCCCGAGTGGCGCGGGCTCAACTCCTGGCCCATCACCACATTCACGGGGAGCGAGCCCTGCATGAGGAAGTACCCGATCACCAGGCAGACGAGCCCCGGCTTCTCGGGCAGGAAGAAGAACGCCGCAAAGAATGGAATCGCGAGCGTGAACGACTGCACCACCACGCGGCGCCGGCCGACGCGACTCGAGAGCCACCCCCCGAACAGACCGCCGAGCGCGCCAAGCGTGAGATACACCGTGGTCAGCACTCCGCCCGCATGCACGCTCCAGCCGCGCTCATGCACCCAGAGTGGCAAGAAGGTGGCAAAGCCCGACGAGACCGCGGAGCGGCACACCACCGTGGCATAGAGCAAAGAGAGCGGCCGTGCGACCGGGCGCAAGTCGGCCATACGCGTGCGCACACGGTGGCCGTGCGGGACCGGCGACACGCGCGAGAACCACCCGAACAGGAGCGCGCACATCAGAACGCCCGGGATCGCGGACACCCAGGTGTGCTCGAGCCCGAACCGCTCGGCGGTGAGCGTTGCGAACATCGGACCCAGCGCCCAACCCAGCGTCCCGCCTGTGATCCAGAACGACATGGCCAGATCGCGGCGCGGGGAGCTCTCGCCCGCAAGCGATGCGGTCTGCGGGTGGAAAGCGGCAACCCCCACTCCGCCCAACACCAGCAACACGACGAGCGTCGTGTAGTTGGGGGCCATGCCGATCGCGGAGAGGAACAACGCGGCCACCAGCGGCCCCGTCGCCACGAACCACGGGCGACGCAGGCGGTCGGCAAGCAGTCCGAACAAAGGCTGCGAGAACGAACTCGACATCGAGCTGATCGCCACGAGCCCCCCCACCTTGGCGTAGTCCAAGCCAAGTTTGGCCACGAGCAAGGGGAGCAGCGGCAGGTAGAAGCTCGAGTAGGCATCGATGGTGAAGTGGGCGAACGACAGCACGACGAGCCGCCGTGTCAGGAAGGAGCGCATGAGGTGTTCGACCATACGCGCGAACGCCGCCTCGGCAAAGCCAAGGCGGCGTCAAACAGACGAAGTTTCTTCGGCGCAGCGCGGCCAGTTCCAGCCGACAGCGCGTACGCCGCGTTCGATCAGGCGGCGTCGCGCGTCATGATCCGCTCGAGGCGCTCGATGTAATCCTCCACACGGCGCACCTCCCCGAGCGCCGGCTGCAACAGCACTCGGGCATCCTTCGTACGCCCTTCGCGGGCCCACTGTTCCATTTCGCCGAACAGCAGATTGCATCCCAGCGCGCCGATCGTGGCGCACATGCCGCGCAGGCCGTGCGCCTCGAACTCCACGCGTCGGTCGTCCCCCTGTTCGAACGCCTGCTCGAGCCGTTCCATGCGCGGTCGCACATCGCCCAGGAATGCGTGCAGCAGCGAAGTGCGCAGCGCCGGCAGACCCATGCACGAGCTGTTCAGTTGTTCCAGGTCGACCGCGGGACCATCGGGGATCTCGGGGACTTCGACCGCGAGGCGGAACTCCGGATGGAGCTCCCCAGCCGTCGCCGCGGGCTCGGCCTGCTCACTCGGGGGGTTGAAACCTCCCGACACCACCGAGAGTTTGGGCGCCTTGGTGGCGACATGCATCGGCTCGGTGTTCCGCGTCTCGTTGCGCAGCGTCCAACGCTCGACCGCCGTGGTCAGTTCGGACAAGTCGATCGGCTTTCCCAACACATCGTCCATCCCGGACGCCATGCACTTGTCGCGATCCACGCGTTGGTGGGCATTGCCGGTGAGCCCGATGATCGGCGTCCGCCATGCCCCGCGCTCGCGCGCACGGATCGCCTCGGTGGCGCGACAGCCATCCAGCCCCGGCATCTGCATATCCATCAGGATCAGGTCCCAGTGCTGCCCTTCGGTCAGCTCGATCGCGGCGCGACCACTGCTCGCCACTTCGACATTGTATCCGACGCGGTTGAGCGCACTGCCCGTGACCAACTGGTTCACCGCATCGTCATCCACCAGGAGGATGCGCAGCCGGCCGCGACGCGCCTCCGCGAGCGAGTGGCGCGTGACCAGTGCGGACGGCGAGCCGGGCGACTCTGCGCGGCATGCGCCACGACCTCAACGAACGCTTCGTAGAACTGCGCCCACTCCAACGGACGCGTGAGGTACGCGGCAAAGCCCAACTCGCGCGCGCGCAAGGCGTCGCCGGGGCGGCCCTGGCGCGTCGTCAGCATGAGCCGAGTGCGGTCCAGCTCGGCGTCCGAGCGGATGGCGCGCCCCAACTCTTCACCGTCGATACCCTCGAGCTGCTTATCGAGCACGGCGATATCGAACGGGCGACCGTCCGCATGCGCCGCGCGCATGCGATTCAGCGCATCGATGCCATTCTCCGCCTGCTCACAGGTACAACCCCACGCCGACAGCACCTCGGTGAGCGCAGCCCGTTCATCGGCCGAGGGATCCGCAACGAGGACGCGCATGTTGCGCAACTCCACATCACTGCTGGGCGTGGGCGCCGTGGGGCGCGCTTGCTTGTCCAGCGTCAAACGGAACCAGAAGCTGCTGCCTTCGGCCTCGGCGCTGTGCACCCCGACTTCTCCGCCCATGGCCTGCACCAGCCGGCGCGAGATCGCGAGGCCGAGCCCCGAACCCCCGAAGCGACGCGCGATGGACGCATCCGCCTGAGTGTAAGCCTCGAACAATGAGGACTGCTGCTCGGGCGTCATGCCGATGCCGGTGTCGGTCACGCGAAAACACAGCGTGACGCGCTCGTCGTCCTCCGACTCGCGCTCCACCCGCATCTGCACGGCGCCCCGCTCGGTGAACTTGATGGCGTTGCCCCCCAGGTTGAGCAGCACCTGGCGGATGCGCCCGGGGTCACCCTTCACGCGGGAAGGCACCAGCGGATCCACGCGATAATCGAAGGCCAACTGCTTGGTGTCGGCAGTGGGCGCCAACAAAGCACCCACTTGTTCCGCGGTGACGCGCAGATCGAAGTCGATGCACTCCACCGCGACTTTGCCCGCTTCGAGCCGCGAGTAGTCGAGCGTGTCGTTGATCAAGGCGATCAGGGATGCGCTCGATTGGTGGATCAACTCGGCCCACTGGCGCTGCTCGGGCTGGAGCGAACTCTGCAAGAGCAGGGCCGCCATCCCGATCATGCCATTCATGGGCGTGCGGATCTCGTGGCTCATGGTGGCGAGGAACTCGCTCTTCATGTCCGCTTGGGCCTTGGCCTCTTCCAGTTCGCGCTCCAGTGCGCGCAGGTAATCGCCAGAGTCGGTCCCGGTCGGCTCGCTCCAAGTGGGCCCCAGCCTGACGGACGCAGCCTGCGCAGGTTCCACGGCGGGCACAGCCTGTTCGCGCGCGACGCCCACGAAATATAACTCGCCGTCCGCGCGCTCCAACATGCGCACGCGCGAATCCACGCGCAGACTCGAGCCATCCGCCCTCGCCAGCGTCAATGCCCGATCGATCGAGGGCTGCCCACGCCGCTTCTGCCACAGGAATGCCCGCAACGCATGCGCGCGCTCGCAGGGGTGGAGCAGCGTCGCGAACGAGACGCCGACCAGATCGTTGGTGCGATACCCAGTCAGGGATTCGAACGAACCGGAGGCCCAGGCCACGCGGCCCCAAGCATCACAGCAGAACACCAGGTCCGGCGCAGCTTCGAGCACTTCCCGCAGCCCGATGGCTGGATCGAACGCAGGCATGCCGTTGCCCGCACGCGCAGTATCCGAACGATCGTTCATGTCGTCTCTCGAGGGGGCGAGGGAACAACCCGAGGCGCATCGTTGCGCTTCGGGCCTTGCGCTTCACATCCGCTCTATCGGCCGGCCGCATGGCCGGCTTGAGCAGCGACTCCCCGGGTACTGGCGCAGTTGGAGCCGAATCCACCGCTCGGCTAGGGTGCCGACCCATGCCCCGTCCGCCTGAACCGTCCGCCCGTACGCCTCTCACCCTGCGACAGGTCGTCGCCGCCTGGACACCCTTGGCGGGCAGTTGGCTGCTGATGGGCCTGGAACTCCCGGCGGTCAGCGCAGTGATGGCTCGCCTGCCGGACCCCAAGGTCAGCCTTGCCGCCTATGGTGGGGTGGTGTTCCCCATGGCACTGCTGATCGAATCCCCCATCATCATGTTGCTGGCGGCGAGCACGGCGGTGGTGCGGGACGAGCCGTCGTACCGAGTGGTGCGGCGATTCATGTTCGCGGTCGCGGGCGCCCTCACACTGCTGCACGCCCTGGTGGCCTTCACACCATTGTTCGACCTGCTGGTCGCACAGGTCCTCGGTGTGCCGAGCGAGATCCGCGAGCCAGCCCGACTCGGCCTGCGGATCCTGCTCCCATGGACGCTGAGCATCGCGTTCCGGCGCACGCAGCAGGGCGTGATGATCCGGCACGGCGACCCGCGCGCGGTCACCATCGGCACTGCGATCCGCCTGGGCATGAATGCACTCATCCTGGGCATCGGCCTGTGGCATGGCGGCTGGCCGGGGATCGTCGTCGGCTGCACTGCGGTGGCATCGGGCGTTGTCGCCGAAGCAATCTACGCGGGCATCTGCGCTGCGCCTGTGCTGCGCCGCTCCATCTGGGGCCGGCCCGTTGTGGGCACGCCGCTCACCTTGGCCAGCTTTCTCCACTTCTATCTGCCTCTGATGGCGACGCCGCTCATCAGCTTCCTTGCGATGCCACTGGCGAGCGCCGCCATGAGCCGGATGCCGCTCGCGCTCGATTCACTCGCCGTCTGGCCCGCGCTCAATGGCCTCACCTTCACGCTGCGCAGCATGGGCTTCGCGTTCAACGAAGTCGTGGTCTCGCAGCTCGACCGCTGGCGTCCGGTCGCTGCGCTGCGGCGGTTCGCGCTGCTTTTGGGGCTGGCCACTTCGGGCCTGCTGGTGCTCATGGCCGTGAGCCCGCTGGGCACGCTCTGGTTCGGGCGCGTCTCGGGTCTGCCCCCTGCGCTCGCCGCGCTCGGCGCGGGGGCGTTCGTGTTCATGATCCCGCAGCCGTTCTTTGCGGTCTGGCAGAGCCTGTTCCAGGGGGCCCTGTTGCACTCCCGGCGCACCCGCGGCGTGACCGAGAGCGTGGTGGCCATGCTGCTCGCCACCCTCACGGTGCTCGCCATCGGGATCGTCCTGCAACGCGGCGCGGGCCTGTTCGCCGTGGCGGCGGCATTCGTGGTGGGCAACCTCGCCCAGACCGCGTGGCTGTGGGCGCGGGGCCGAGCCGAACTGAACGGAGTGATCGCGCGCGATGCGGAGCATGTCCCGAGCGTTCCCGGACGGGGTGGAGCCGGAACATAAAAGAGCCCCGATCCATTGCTGGACCGGGGCCCCGAGACTTTCGGCATCGGCGACGCTGGGTTTCCCCCGTTGCGGGGTCGACTCACTGCATCACTGCACCAGCAGGTCCCCTACGAGGACGTCACCTCCACCGAACCAATACAGTTACTGTCCAATGGATCACCTCCTTCTAAAGGGCCTCACTGCATTGGAGGGACCCAACCCTCCCGATCCCGTCGGCCGCCCAAGCCAGCAGGACCGCGCGTGAAATGGCACGCGGGTGAGCAGGGCAATATTCTGCGACCTCGGCGGCCGGGTCGTCAATCCAAAAAAACATCTGTAGCAAGCCGCTGGGCGGGCGTGTCACAGGTGTGGCACTCTGGCCACACTTGTGAGGCCAATTGTCGCGCCAGCCCAGGGAAGACACAAGACTCTGTCAAGCTCAGCAGCGCGAGTTGTTGCAGTAAAGGGAGTTGGGCGCCGCTCAAGGACCTTCAAGGATTGGCACCGGTCTTGCCAAACCCAGAAGCGGTGCTGTCGGGCGCCTTCGTCACTCCCCGAAACCCAACCACTTCTCGCGCGATGAACCCGCCGCTCTCTCCTCAGGGTTTCCACGCGACGCACCACCCTCGATCGACGCGATCTGGCATGCATGCGACCCAGGCTCACCGCCGGGGCCTTGGCATCCGCATTCGCAACCTTGGGAAGAGCTCGCCTTGCACTCGGCGATCCGTGGAGGGACCCGTTGAAGCGAACCCCTGCAGCGACGCTATTCGCGCTCGTGTTACTTTTCGTGATTTCGTCCAACTCGGCCGCCATCGCTGCGGTCAGCACATTCACCGTGAAATGGACCACTCCGGGCGATGACGGTCTGATCGGACGCGCAACACGGTATGACCTGCGTTACTCCACCTCGACGATCACAGCTGCCAACTACGCACTGGCGACGCCGCTGACCGGCCTACCACTGCCTGGCGTCTCGGGCACCCTGCAGACTTTCATCGTCTCGGGCCTGAACGCCGGCACCACTTACTACCTCGCGTTGAAGACCGTGGATGAGGTGGGTAACTGGTCCGCGATTTCGAACATCTACAAGAAGGTTGCGCAGACCACCGGGGCGCACGCGCCCCTGCTGACCCTTTCCTTCTCCGGCCCCTGGCCCAATCCGGCGCGAGCGTCCATGACCTGCGCATTCTCCCTGCCCGAGGCCGCACCTATTCGCGTGGAGGTCTACGACCTGAGCGGGCGGTTGGTGCGGACCCTGGCGGACGGCCCGCACGAGCCGGGAACGGGTGAGTTGGTATGGAATCTGACCGACCAGTATGGGATTGGCGTGCACGCGGGGATCTACCTGCTTCGTGCCCAACTAGGCCCGCAGACATGGACCCGCCGGATCAGCGTGGTGCGATGAAACCGGGCGCGCGGCGTGGAGCGAAGGCGTGTAGTCTCCGGCCCAGCGACACCGGTCCGACACGCTCTTCGCCACGCCTCTCGATCTGCGGAGCCACCCATGGTGCAGGATCCCTTTCCGCTCAGCGCGCTCGAGGCCAACCGC
>JANLOU010000162.1:0-5735 GCA_031366735.1 Candidatus Eiseniibacteriota bacterium | reverse complement strand
GAGGGGGAACTCTTCCCGGTGTGGATCTGAACAACAGCGCGGCGCTGCTGGATCTGATGGAGGGGCGGGGTTGATCCTGCCCGACGTCAACGTCCTGCTCTACGCATTCCGGCGGGATTCGGCCGATCATTCCAGGTACCGGGACTGGCTGGATGCCGTTCATCCCGACGATCGCGAGCGGGTGCTGCAATCTGCGAAGTCGCTCTCGCAGCGGGACGAGTACGACGAGACCTATCGCATTGTCCAGCCAGGTGGCGAAGTGCGCTGGATCCGCAATCGGGCTTCGTCCATTCGCACCGAAACGGGCGAGATCAGCCGCGTTGTCGGGACTGCAGAGGACATCACCGCACGACGGCACCTCGAGGAGCAATTCCTGCAATCCCAGAAGATGGAAGCCATCGGCCAACTGGCGGGCGGGGTGGCGCACGACTTCAACAATCTGCTGACCGTCATCCAAGGGTACGGCGCCCTCCTCCTTGTCCCGGGTCAGCAGCCGGAGGACACGACGGAAGCGGCTCAGCAGATTGTCCAAGCCTCCGAACGGGCGGCCAATCTCACCCGCCAGTTGTTGGCTTTCAGCCGACGACAGGTGATGCAGCCGCGGCGGATGGACTTGAACGAGATCATCAATAATCTCATCAAGATGCTGCAACGCATCCTGGGCGAGGATGTCCAGTTGCAACTGGAGCTCTCCCCGCAGCCTCTGCTGGTGCGCGCGGACGCGGGAATGTTGGACCAGGTGCTCATGAACCTCGTCATCAATGCACGCGATGCCATGCCTTCTGGCGGGCGGCTCGTCATCTCCACGAGCGCGACGGGTATCACCGAGGAGGAGGCGCAGCGCATTGGGGATGCGACACCGGGTCCGCACGCCTGCCTGCGAGTCTCGGATACGGGGTCGGGAATCCTGCCCAAGCACCTGTCGCATATTTTCGAGCCCTTCTTCACCACGAAGGATCCCGGCAAGGGCACTGGGTTGGGCCTTGCAACCGTTTTCGGCATCGTCACGCAACACCGCGGTTCACTGCGGGTGAACAGCGTTGTCGGCGAGGGCACGACCATCGAGGTGTTGCTGCCCTCGCTGGAGCCGGAAGCCGACGCGACAGCGCCGAAGACAGCCGAGTGGACGGCGAAACCCGCCGCGACGGGCGGTACCGAGACCATTCTGATCGTCGAGGACGAACCGTCGGTGAGGATCCTGACGCGGACCCTGTTGGAACGCGAGGGCTACCGGGTCCTTGAAGCTCCCAACGGGGTCGAGGCGCTTGGGCTGTGGCAGGCTCACAAGGGTGTCATCCATCTGCTCTTGACGGACATCGTCATGCCAGAAGGCCTGAACGGGCTGCAACTGGCGGCGCGCCTGCAATCCCTGGACGAGAAGCTCCGGGTGCTCTTCACCAGCGGCTACAGCGCGGAGATCGCTGGCCGGGAGCTCACGCTGCGGGAGGGCGAGAATTTCGTCCAGAAGCCCTGCCCACCCCAACTCCTTCTGGAAACCGTTCGGCGGTGCCTGGACAGCTGAGCCGGGTTCCATGGCTCACCCGAAAATGCGCGCCTCGACCGCCCCGGCATTCTGTGCTGGCGTCCGCGGTCGGTTTCGTGGTTGTTTGCTGACTCCATTCCTCATCCACCCTGCCCGAGACTCCGCCATGCGCGCCTGCGTCACCCGACTCCTCCTCGCGCTCGTGCTCGCAGCGGCGATGCCGCATGCCTGCGGGGCGCGAGCCTTTGCGGAGCCACGGGTCGCGGGCCTGCCCAACTCCGTGCGAACTGGCGAGTCGATCGATATCGCGTGGAGCGAGCTGCCTGTCGGGACACACGAGGTCGAGCTCGAGGTATCCATCGAGGGCGGGAACTGGAAGCGGATCTCGCCCGAGCTTGAAGCGCATGCTGGCCACTTCGCTTGGCGCGTTCCGGCCGGCATGCACGGGAATGCGCGTGTTCGCCTGCGATTGGGCAGCGAGCACGGCGAAGTCGACTCCGCGCCAAGCGAGCCGTTCTGGATCGAGGGCCCCACCTCCAGCGGCCCCACCTGGCTCGACGAGGACGGGCGGTGGGACGCTCGTGGCGGCTTCGGACATGTCATGCCGAGCGAACTCGTCGATGCGGTGCCACACCTGACGCTTTCAACCGTGGGCATCGACGCCGAGTTGCCCCCGCGCATGGGCGCGGCCAACTGCTCGCTGCGCTGCACTGCGCGGACGGCATGGACCATCCCCACCGCACTCGCATCCTTGGCGAGTCGGCCACGCACCACCCGCGTGTTCACTCCGCTGCGGAACTGATTCCGCACACACCTGCCACCGTCGTGATCCCTCGGGCTGCGCTCGTCCTCGCGCGCCCTGGCTTGGTGTTGCTGTCCCGGTTTCCCTTCCACGGAGAACTCCCACCATGTGGTCCTCATTACTTGTCGCTGCCGCACTTGCCGTCAACAGCTCCACTCCCGATACGCTCATCGTTCCACTGCGGGAGGTGGTCGTCACGGGCACCCGCGTGCGCGAATCCGCGTTGCGCGCGCCCGCTTCCGTCTCGGTCATCGACCGTCCATCGTTCCGCAATGGCCGGGATCTTTCGCTCAGTGATGCCCTCGAGGGCGTCCCCGGCGTTTTCGTGCAGAGCCGCTCCGGGGGGCAGGATGTACGCATCACCATCCGCGGGTACGGTGCACGCGGGAATGGGGATCGCTCCAACGCTGGCAACATCCGGGGCATCCGCGTCCTCACCGATGGCATCCCCGTATCGGAGCCCGACGGACGCACCTCGCTCGACCTGGTCGATCTGGGCGCCACCGATCGCATCGAGGTCTCGCGCAGCAACGCCTCGGCGTTGTACGGCAATGCCTCGGGTGGAGTCGTGAACCTGATGACGAACCTCTCTTTCGAGAAACCGTTCGTGCGCTACGAGCAACGGGCGGGTTCGTTCGGGTTCCATCGAGAGCAGGGCGTGCTCGGCTTCGCCGCGGGCCGCGGCCGGGGCACCTTGTCGCTGGGCAATAGCACATTCGAGGGCTGGCGTGCGCACAGCTCGAGCTCGGCCACGCTCGGCCATCTCCGCTTCGCTTCGCCGCTGGGCGACGCCAGCAAGCTGACGCTGATCTCGGATCTGGTCAGCACGCTCAACCGATTCCCCGGGGCCCTCACCTCGGCGGAATTGGCCGCGGATCGCGAACAAGCCAATCCCACCTATGTCGCGCGCGATGAGCGGCGGTGGAACCGAGTCGGCAGGGTCGCCGCAACGCTGGAGCATGCGCTCGACGAGCAGCAGGACCTCAGCGTGTCGCTCTGGGCCGAGCCCAAGGTGCTGCAGCGTTCCGAACGCAATCGCTTTCGGGATTTCAATCGCATCCATACGGGCGGGAGCGTGGTGTACAGCGCCGCCTACGCGCTTGGGGAGGGCGTCGAAGCCCGTACCACGGTGGGCGGCGATGAGGCGTTCCAGGACGGCAGCATCATGTTCTACGGACTCACTCCCTCGGGCGGCCGCAGTACTGCGGTGGTCGCGAACAAGCGCGAGGCGGCGAACAGCGCGGGCGGGTTCGCGCAACAGACGGTCACTTGGAATGAGCGGTGGTCCGTGCAGCTCGCGGGGCGTTACGACAACCTCTGGTACATCGCGCAGGATCGCATCGAACCCAATCTGGATGCGACCAAGCGATTCACGCGCGTGACGCCCAAGGGTTCGATTTCGTATCGACTGCCGAATCATACGATCTTCGCTTCGTTGGGAGGCGGGGTCGAAGCACCCGCGTTCAATGAGATCGACCCCGGTCCGCCGTACGACGCGATCACCTCGCTGAATCCGTTCCTGGAGGCGATGCGCTCGACCACTTACGAGGTCGGTGCGCGCGGAGTGCTGGGCACGGCGCTTGGACCATGGCGCTACGACACTGCGGTCTATCAGATCGACACGGATAACGAGATCGTTCCGCAGAATGGCGGGGGCTTCTTCTTCACGGCGGGCAGATCCCAACGCCGGGGCGCGGAGCTGACGCTGGACTGGCAGCCGCTCAGCGCGCTGACGCTGCGCGGGACGGGATCATTCTCGAACAACGAATACAAGCGCTACTCGAACGAGTTGGGCGATTTCAGCGGCAACGCGATGCCCGGCCTGCCCAAGGTCTTCTTCGCGGGATCGGCTCGCGCCAAGTTGCCGCAGGGTTTCTCGGCCGAGGTGGGCGTGCACGGTTCGGGCAAGTACTTCGCCGACGACGCCAATACGGCCCAAGCCGATGCCTATGGACTGCTGAATGCGACGCTCGATTGGGCCCGCGAGGCTCCGCGCGGCTCGCTGCGAGCCTTTGTCTCGGGCAACAACCTGCTCGACAAGGAGCATGTCGCCTCGGTGTTCATCAATGGACTCGCGGGGCGGTACTACGAACCGGGACTGCCACTCAATGTGTCGGGAGGCCTGACCGCCACTTGGCAGTGACGGCTTGGGAGTGCGGCCCGCGGGGCGCCAGCGATCCGCTTGTTGGTGCCACGCGGGCCCGATGCTGCTTGGGCGAAGAGGAGTAACGCGAGCAATACCAACTCGCGAACCTCGCGGGCCAGTGGGCCCTCTGGGGATGGCGCCGGCGCCAAGTTGACTGCGGGCGGTAGGCCGATGCTGCGGGAGGGCCTCGCAGGCTGCTGATGTGGGCCGGCTTGGACCTCGCGAACGATGGCGAGGTGCGGCGTGCCAATGGATTCCATGCGACCCTCGGTACAACGCACAGGACGCGGGGCACGGGGCGGCGGAAAACGAGTCGGCGGAGGCGAGGCCCTGCTCGAGCCGGCCCCCGATGATCGGCTCGCCTCGGTTCCTCGCCTTCCGCCGCTCGGGTCGGCCCACACGGCCTTCCAGCCGGTGGGCCTCTTCCTTGAGGCACCCATCGCGGGCCTTCCCGAAAACTGGCTGGGTCCACGACGGAGTCGATCGCTTCCCTACATCACACCGGCTGGCGGACGGTCGCGTCCTCGTGCCGGTCGGCCGGCCCCCGATGATCGACCTCCCGTCACGCAGTCCGACCGCCGCCGGCCTGTGTGTCCGAGGCCCTTCAGCCTCGTACGATCGTCCATCGCAGGGAACGGGCCACGCACCATGGCAAGTCGGAGCACCCATCTGGCGCGGGTTTCCGAGCATCCGGGCGGATCGGGAGGTTCACTGGCCGTCGGCCGCCCGAGCGACGCCGTCGGCGCGGCGACAACCCCACACAGAATGCCGCTTGACTTGCTGCACGCGTGTGCACTAACCTGCGTGCGTGCCAGGTCCGCGATACGGACCCCCTTCTAAGAGGACATGGACTCCGATGCTCAATGACCGCGCGAGAGAGATCAACAACTTCATCCAGCGCTTCCGCAGGGAGCAGGGCTCCGCTCCGACCATCCGCGAGATCGGTGGCCACTTCGGCATCACCTCCACGAATGGCGTCCGCTACTACCTCACCATGCTCGAGAAGGCCGGATACATCCGCCGCGACCCGAAGAAGTCACGCGGGATCGCCCCCACGAGGGAACTCGAACGCATGCAAGGCATCCCGGTGCTCGGCCAAGTCGCCGCCGGCCAACCCATCACCGCTGAAGAGAACTATCAGGGCAGCCTCGAAATGACCGAGATGTTCGGCCAGACCGACACGCTGTTCGCACTGCGAGTGCGAGGGGACAGCATGATCGACGCCGGCATCCTCGACGGGGACCATGTCATCGTGCACAAGCAGGAGGTCGCGCGGGCCGGCGAGATCGTCGTCGCGCTGCTCG
>JANLOU010000232.1:0-4033 GCA_031366735.1 Candidatus Eiseniibacteriota bacterium | reverse complement strand
TCAATGTGACGCTCAACGACGGGCGTCGTTTCAAGGCGACCGTCATCGGCGCCGACCCGGCCACGGATGTCGCCGTCATCAAGATCGTGGGCACCAATCTGCCCGTGCTGCCGCTGGGGGACTCCGACCAGTTGCGCGTGGGTGACTGGGCCATCGCCATCGGCAATCCGCTCGGCGAGCTGCGCGGCTCCGTGACGGTGGGCATCGTCAGCGCGCAGGGCCGCAACAATCTCAACATTTTCGGCGGCACGCCGGGCTTCCAGGATTTCATCCAGACCGATGCGTCGATCAACTTCGGCAACTCGGGCGGCCCGCTGTGCAACATCCGGGGTGAGGCCATCGGCATCAACACCGCCATCAACACGAGCGGACAGGGCATCGGTTTCGCCATCCCGATCAATCTTGCCAAGCATGTGGCCGAGCAGTTGGTCGCGCATGGCTCGGTGAAGCGGGCCATGATGGGCGTGATGCTGGCGCCGGTCACCCCCGAACTCGCCGAGGGTTTTGGGCTCGAGAGCACGGATGGAGTGCTGATCCAGCAGGTGGTGAAGGGCTCCCCGGCCGAGGCGGCCGGCCTGCGGCGCAACGATGTGATCCTGGAATTCATGGGACAGCGCTTCAACGATGTGCAGAAGCTCCGCCTCAAGGTGGCCGATACCCCCATTGGCAAGACGGTCACCATGGCAGTGCTGCGGGACGGCAAGCGTATCCCCATCAACCTCACCTTGCGTGAACGCGATGAGAATGCGTTGGCGGGAAATACACCCCCTCAGGCGCTGCCCGAGGAGTCCAATACGGGCTTGGGTCTCACCGTGCGCGAACTGCGCGACGAGGAGAGGCAGGCGCTGAACATCGAAGCGGGTGTGCGGGTGACCGCGGTCGACGAAGGCAGCACGGCCGAGGCCGCCGGCATCCAGCCGAACGATGTGATCGAGCAGGTGCAGAAATCGGCGGTGCAGGATCCGGTCCAGTTCGGACGGCTCGTCGCAGCGCAGAAGAAGGCCGGCAGGCCAGTGGTGCTCCTCGTGAATCGGAACGGTTCGGTCAGCTACATCCCGCTCAAGCTCGACAAGTAGCGCGAGCAGCGGTACAAGCTGGGTACCCGGACGGGAGGCGGCCTGGGCCGCTTCCCGTCACGCCATGGACGGCGGAGGACAACGCATGCGCAGATCAGCTTTCCTCTTCGCGGTCGCAATCGCGTTCGCCGCCCCGGCAGGGGTGCGTGCCGATGGTCCTGCGACGCCCGTGCTCTCCGGAGTGCGGTCATGGGCGGCGGTCGCGGGGACTCGTCTGGTGTTCGACTTCAGCACCGCGGTCACGCCGGTCGCGCCGGATTCCGGTGTGAGCCGCCAGTTGGTGGTCTCGGTGCCCCTGCCGGGCCTGACGCCGGCCGAGGGCGTGCCCATGTTGCTCTCGGTCCGCGATAGCTCGATCGATTCGGTGCGTGTGAGCATCGACGCCGCCGGGGCACGCTTCATCCTCTGGCTGCAGCCCGGGACGCGGTTCCATGTGTTCACGCTGCCCGCTTCCGAGGGCAAGCCATTCCGCGTGGTGGTCGATGTCGTGCGTGCCGCGGCCGCTGCGGCAGAGGACCAACGCCTGGTCGCGATCGCGAAATCCAAGCGCCTCACCCGCACGCGGCTCGTGGTGATCGACGCGGGGCATGGCGGAGACGATGTGGGCGCGCGCGGTCCGGGACCCGTGTACGAGAAGAATGTGACGCTCGCCGTGGCACTCAAGCTGGCCGAGCAGCTCAATGCGATTCCCGGCGTGCAGACGCTGCTCACGCGCGATGCGGATTTCTTCATTCCGTTGCGCCAGCGATACCGCATCGCCGAGCAGGCGCATGCCGACCTGTTCATCAGCATCCACTGCAACTCCAGCCGCCGCCGGGGCTCGGGCAGCGGCACGGAGGTCTACTTCCTCTCGCTCAAAGGCGCCACCGATCAAGCGGACGCCGACCTGGCCGACATCGAGAACGCCGCCGACATCGTGGGCGGAGTGCCCTCTCAGGCCGAGGACAATGTGGTCAGCGTGTTGTACGACGTGAAGCGCAACTCCATGCTCGAACGCAGCCAGCTTCTGGCCGAGACGCTGGTGGACCACATCGCGGCCGATCGGCGAGTGGAATCCCGCGGCATCAAGCAGGCGGGGTTCGTGGTGCTCAAGTCGGTGGAGTTCCCCTCGGTGCTGGTCGAGACCGCGTTCATCAACAACCCGCGCGAAGTGAAGCTGCTGAACAGCCCCGCCTTCCAAGCGGACATGGCACGGCAGTTGGCAACGGGCGTGAAGCAGTACTTCCTGCGCTCCGGCGTCCAGTTGGGTGGTGCGACGCCGGATGCTGCCAAGGGCGCCGTGGGCACGGTCGGGATACTGAACGGCGGCGGCGGCCGCTGATCAGCGACTCTTCGCGCGTTGGATCCGCCCGTCGGTCTTCAGATCCAGCGTGCGGCCTGCCTTGGTGAGGTTCCGCATGTGCGCTTCCAGCGCGGCGCGGATCACCTGGCCGGTCTCGACCCGGTCGCGGCCCTTGCCCAACGCATCATAGTTATCTCCCCCCGAGGCCATGAAGTTGTTGGCCGCCACTTTGTAACTGCGCGCCTCATCCAAGGGTGAGCCATCGGCCAGCGTGATGCTCTGGATCCGCTTGCCCTCGGGCTGATCGGGGTCATAGGTGAAGCGGATCCCGCTCACCTGCGTGACGCGGTCATTGCGCAGCGACTGTTCCAGCGTGAGCCGTACTTCGGCGCCAGTCAGGGTCATGGTCACGATGGTGTTGTCGAAGGGCATCATCGCGTAGATGCGGCCGCGCGTGACTGGCCCCGCTTCCATGTCGGCGCGCATGCCGCCCGGGTTCTGCAGCGCGATGTCGACCCCGGTCACCGCGCGCATGGCGTCGCAGATGAAGTCGCCCACCGTGGATTCGGGTCGATTGCGATGGAGCGCCACGGTGGAGGTGCCCAGCACCTCCGCGGCCACGGGGCCGACGCGCTCGTTCCAGCGCGCCACGCGCGCCACCCAGGCGCTGTCCGGCACGAGCGCATCGCTGAACACCTGCTCCATGCGGTGGCGCTTCTCGAGCACCGTCCGCTTCACCGGATCGACCACCATGTCGCAGACCGCCACCCACTGGCCCTGGGAGCCGGCGATCATCGCGGGCACGCCCGCCAGTTCGTCGTCCACCACATTGTGGCTGTGCCCGCCGAACCATGCGTCCACGCCCTTCACCCGCATCAGGCGCGCCAGGTCGCCCGTGGCCTTGCGATTGCTGTCGGTCTCGGCCGGGATGTGCCCTACGCCAACCACCACCAACGCGCCCGCACTGCGCAGTCGCGGCGCGATGTTGGCCGCAGTGGTGGAGTCGTCCAGGAACTTCAAGTACGCCACATTGGCCGGCATGGTCACATGCGGCGTGCCGGGATACGCCAAGCCCAGCACGCCCACACGCACGCCGCGCCGTGTCACGGTGGTGTCGCTGCGCACCCACTTGGGCATCCTGCCGCTCTTGCGAACGATCATGTTGGCGGCGAGCGCGCTGAAACGCATCTCGTGCACCCGGCTCTCGAGCGTGTCGGCGGTCCAATCGAACTCGTGATTGCCGATCGCGGCGGCCGTATAGCGCAGCGCATTCATCTGTTCGATCACGGGCCGGCCGAACTGCAGGTTCGAGATCATGGTGCCCTGGAACATGTCGCCGCCATCCAGTAGCACCGTGCCCTCGGGGTTCTCGGCGCGCAGGCGCTCGATCGCCGCCGCCAATGCCACGCTGCCGCCAATCGGGCGCTGGCTGCGGCGCTCGCGGCTGGTGGGCAGGATGGCGCCATGGAAATCCGTGGTCTCGAGTACGCGCACGGTGGGGTAGCGCAGGTTCGCCACCATGCCCAGCCATTGCGCGCGCGTGAGCGTGTCGCGGTAGGCGAAGCCGCCGCCCGGGCCGGCCAGGCTGATGCCGGTGGCAAGGCTGCGCCGGAATGAGGCATCACTCGTTTGTCGGGGCACCGCATAGCCAGCCGCGCGTGCCGCGCGTTCGCTC
>JANLOU010000204.1:0-14094 GCA_031366735.1 Candidatus Eiseniibacteriota bacterium | reverse complement strand
ACCAAGCCCTGCTCATCATCCCCCTACTGCTCGGCGGATCTGAGCCGCTCATCGCGGCCGAGCATGTGACGGGCAAGTGGTCGGAGATCTCGCCCTCCCTGAACATCGCCTCACTCAATCCCGCCACCAGCACCTCCACCTCGACCCCGATCCACATGGCGCTGCTGCGCGGGGATGACGACTGGCAGGTGCCGGGCTTGGGGCACTACCACAGTTATCTGATGTTCTGGGAGAACCGCTCGGACTTCTGCAACCAGCTCCCGCGGTTCCACGGAGCGCTGTACGGTTGGAGCCCGGGCGGCAATCCGACCGGGGCAGGCACGATGATGTCGTCGGGCTTCACGCTCCTGAACCGCACCGACGCACAACTCGACCCCGGCGGCCAGCAGAATGGTCACGATATCTTCTGCTCGGGAAATCTGGTCATGGACTCGGGCAAGCTGATGGCGGTGGGAGGAGCGGAGGCCGAGAACAGTGGCTCGCTCAAGACCGCGGTGTTCGATCCCAAGGCGACGACGCCGAGTCTATGGACGCAGTACGGCGGGCTGCAGATGGCGCGTTGGTATCCAGGAATTGTGCAAAGTGCGAGCCGTGACATTTTTACATTTGCAGGCCTACGCTTCGCCAGCGCGCATGTGATCGGGGGTCGGCAGGCCGCGGAAGTCTTGGGCAACCCGCGCTGGAAGGTCGCTCACCAGCGGATGACCCAGACCGGGGACTGGGAGCCGGTCGACACGATCCCTGCCGAAGATGGGGACACTCAGGTCAGCGGTGAGCGCATGCCCGCGCCGCGCATGTATGCAACCGCGTGCCTCAAGGAACTCCGGGAGAATCCTGAGTATGCCGTGCTGTTCGGTGGGCGCGATTCGACCGAGGCAGTAAAGAGCGATGTGTGGTGGCTCAAGTACGACCTCAACTCGGTCCCAGGACAGGAGAGCGAGAAGTGGTACAAGTTCGATCGTTATGACGATCCAACTACAGGCCCGCATGTTGATGGTGGACTCTGGAAACACTCCTCGGCAGTAGACGAGCCGACGGCTGACCTGTGGGTGTGGGGAGGGGTCACGGGTCTGGGGCAAGTATCTGCAGCTGCGTACCGGGGCTTCAAGGTTGCCCCCTCACCCGCCAATAACAACAACAACCACACCTGGCATTGGGACAAGTACATCCCCAGCTTCACCCCAGGCGGCGCCGCCGCAGACATCCCCAGCCCTCGCCAACTCGCGAGCCACGCCTTCGACGAGCAGTACCGTCGCCTGATCGTCTACGGCGGTTACACCAATACGGCGGGCACCGTGGTGGGCGACAACGAGGTCTACGCTCTTTCGCTGGGGACCAACCCGCCCACCTGGCAGAAGCTCACCTGCACCCAGTCCGCTGTGGATCGGCCCGGTCCACTGGCCGAGGCCGGGCTCTCGGCGGGGCCCACTTCGGGCGAGCACCTCGCCGGCCCCAGAGCCAATATGTACCTCTATGGAGGCGCCGACGCGGCGGGGCAGTTGCACGGCGAGGTCTGGCTCATGTACTTCCCCACCGCCTCGACGGTCGCATGGACCAAGCTGAACATCGCCGCCACGGCTGGCGCCGGCGCTCGCAAGGGTGCAAGCGTGTACCGCGACTACGACTCGTGGAATCTGCGCGTGTTCGGCGGGATGCAGGCCGCGAGTGCCTCCAATCTGGCTTCCTCGGCTGCCGTCGCCACCGACGGCACGGTTTGGTCCATCGACATCTACCGGGACCCCGACACCGGCGACTGCGACGCGACTGCCAAGCAGTGGTTGGCACAGGGCGTCCACCCGGGCGGGGGGCGAGTGGGGAATACGCTGATCTCCGACCCCTACGAGATCTCGGCGACCACGGTCGAGTGGCGACCCGCGAGCGCCTTGCCGACTAGTGCGTGGGCGCAGGTCTCCACCGCAGGGCAGGACCGCTACCAGCACTTCTATCCGCTGCTGTTCCCGCTCAAAGATGGCCGCATCTTCGATGCGACCGCGAACCTCTACGGTCGACCGACCTTCGCCTTCCAGCCGACCACCGGGCAGTGGTCCCAGTTCCCCTCGATCGCCACCCCGGCCTCGCTATTGGCGCTGGAAGGAGGGAGCGCGGTGATGCGCGTAAAGTCCAATAGTTCCGTCGACATCATGAAATGCGGGATGAAGGACGCCGAGGGCAGCACTGACGGTATGCCCTTGACCGCCCGCATCCTGCTGACGGCGACCGGGACCTGCCCAGCGGGGTGGAGTCCGGCCGGCACCATGGCGGGAAGGGTGTTCCACAACCTGGTCACGCTGCCCAACGGGAAGGTGCTGGTCACCGGTGGCTCCACCTCTACCAGCCAGAGCTCGAGTCCTCTGGATGCTGTCGGCGTCCAGACGCCACAGATCTGGGACCCGGCAACCGCCACATGGACCGCAGTCGGTGTGCTCGCGAGCGAACCGGTGTTCCGCGGATACCACTCCGCGGCGCTGGTCATGCCAGATGGTCGAGTTCTCACGGCGGGCGGGAACGACCCCGACAGGAAAAATCCTGATTCCAGTCCGATCCTGCCCGACCGTCAGAAGTTCGCGCTGTACAGCCCGCCTCAATGGTACAAGGCCGACGACACTCCGGCAACCGCCCCGGTGGTCGGCTACGCACCCGACCACCTCCATACCGGGGACTACTTCCATGTCGAAACGACCTCGCTGAACTCGATCACCAAGGTCGTTCTGGTGCGCCCCGGGGCAGCCACCCATGGGTTCAACGCGAGCCAGGTCCACGCCGAACTCAACTTCAGTTACTGCGGCGATGGCCTGAATGTCTCGGGGCTGTCCTACCGTGCCATTCCGCCCGGGGACTATCTGCTGTTCCTCCTGGCAGGCGATGTTCCCTCGCTGGGACGCTGGCTCCATGTGGGGGATGAGGAGACCTCGTACCCCGCAGGCACCCCCGAGCCCTGCGGAAGCGGTGGTGGCGGCTCGGGTGGGGGCGGCTTCTACGATGGGACCATGGCCCGAGTGTCACGCGATGCAGTTACGGTGGCCAGCAGTGCAGGGGCGCCCAGGTGGGTGGAGAACACCCTGTTCGCCGGTGTGGCGGACGGCGCCGACGCGAGTGACCGGCTCCGACTCGAACGCGGGCCACTCCCAATCGCCTCGCGCCAACGGATCCGGGTGCGGCACACCGGCCCGGGGCGTGATGTGTACACCCGCGTGCGGTTGGTGGCGCTGGATCGACCAGAGGGTATGGTCACGCATGCGGGACTGACGGGCGAGGTCACAGGTGAGGCGCAGTCGCTGGTCTCGTGCGTGGACTCGCAGGGAGCCGATGCCATGCCGGCGTTGCAGTCCGTGGCGGGGCTGCCGCTCGTGGCAGGCGATGAGGTGTACGCCACACTGCCCGCCGCGGCCGAGGTGGGTGGGGCCATCTGGATTGAGACGAGCGGACACCCCGCTGACGATGGTGGCATCCGGATCGAAGAGCAGACCGCATCGGGATGGCGTGAGGTGGCCCTGCACTCGCCTCGGCAATCGCGTGACATCCAGGTCATCACGGGCCTCACAGGTTCATCGCTGCGGCTCGTGGCGCTTGGTGAGCACCATCTCCACGGACTCGGTCGTTTCATGGTGAGCACGCCCCCGACGCGACATGCGTTCGAGCCAGCGGCGCTGGAGCACTCGTCCATGCCGGGTTTGACTGGGGTCGGAGCGTTCAGTTTGGCCGATGGGGACTCGGCGTGGTTGGACTTCGACGCGACCGAATTGCCGTCGAGCGGCGTGCGCGAGTGGTTCCTCGAGGTGGAGGGGCGGCCCGAGGGTTACCAGCCGGACGCGGCCTCGATGTACTCGCGGCACGCCTTGTTCGCGGACGAACCGGCCCTCCATGAATTGCGGCTCCTTGGCGGGATGCCCAATCCGTTCCGCCGGAGCACCGAGGTGATGTTCGAGTTGCCGACGACCGGTGCCGTCCGGCTCGAGGTCTTCGATGCACAGGGTCGGCGCATCCGGGCGATCGAGCAACGCCTTGAGGCCGGAGTCCATCACATCGGGTGGGATCGCCGCACCGATTCGGGGAGCCTTGCGCCTCGCGGCGTCTACTCGATCCGGTTGTCCGCGGCGGGGCGCACCCTCACTGGGCGGGTGACCGCGATGTGATCCGTGTGTCGGGGCCGCACTCGCAATGGGGGCGGCCCCGATCGATCAGTGCAGGCGCACGAGCCGGACCACTCTTGTTCCATTCGGCGTTGCCAGTTTCGCCAGATATAGCCCCGGAGCGGCCCTCGCTCCCCGCGCATCGCGCCCATCCCAGCGCGTGGTGTGCGGCCCGGCGGTGGTCGCGCCCGCGTGCAGCAGCGCCACGCGCCGACCACTCACATCGAACAGCGCAAGTTCCGCCGCGCCGTCCGCGGGCAGCGACCACGACAGCACCAAGTCGTCGCGTCCCGGATTGGGCCACGCGCTCAACGCCAGCGTGGTCGGCGCAACACGCGGCGCATCGAGCGGGGTGATCTCGCTCGAGAACAGCGTGCGCAGCGAATCGAGTGAGCGAAGGTCATCGGGCGTGGTCGAGAAAGCGATCATCACTCGAGAACGCAGGTTCATGGCGCGGCGCTGCTTGCCGAACAACGGCGCGATCGCCCCCGAGGCGCCCTGCGGCCCTGCGTTTCGCGCAAGCGTGGAGCCGTGCGACATCCACGACGGGAAGATCGAGGTAACGCTCAGCGCCTTGCCGCTCTTATAGGAGAGCTGCTGCAACCAGTGGCCGTCCCAGTTCTCATTGACACATCCTCCGGGGCAATAGGTCCGCTGCAGCAGGCTGCCCGCGTTGTCCCGCCAGCGGACGGCGCGATACGGCGCGAAGAACGCCACGCGCGGCATGTACACCTGCACGGCGTTCGTATCGGGCACCTGCTCGAAGTGGATGGTGCGGTCCACCACGAACCACGGCTGGTCCGCTCGGAATATGTAGCGCGTGACCACGACGGGTTCATTCACGGTCTCGGTCACCAGTTCGATCTCGACGCGGTCGGGCTGTTGAACCACCACGCTCCAGGTCGCCTCGACGGTGCGCTGCGGTTGGATGAAGCCGTCGCCCTGCGTGCCGCGCGCGGTCTGGCCCCAGAACTCGAACTGGCTGTACTCATCGGCCGACAGATCGAGCACGGGATCGAAGTCCTTGAACACGACCGCGCGCAGGATCTCGGGGTCGTCCAGATCGAAGGTGACCCGCAGGCGGGAGGTCTCCACGCGGCGCTGCACGGGGTCCACCGTGACCACACCTGCCGTGCTGCGGCGAGGGGCCAAGGATGCGAGGGCGAGGAGCAGTAGGAGCGTTCTCATGGAGTGGGCGGCAATTGTACGCGACAAGCGGGTGGGCCTTGCAAGCCCGCATCCCTTGCACTAGATTCCGCGCCGGTTCGCTTCCCAGACCCACCACCTTTTAATGCGGCCCGAGAGGCTGCAAAAGGAGAAGCCGGTGACCATGACTGCGCCTGCCCTGTCGACCCCGTCGCCCATGGCTGCGGGGGTTTTCTCTACCCGCCCAGCGTCGGCTGACCCACGCCACCTGCTCGGCCTCGAGGGAATGTCCCGCGATGCCCTTGTGGGCTTGCTGGAATCCGCCGCACGCGAGCGCGAATGGCTGCGACGCGACGAGCCCAACCGCGATGATCTGGCGGGTTGCACCGTGCTGCTGGCGTTCGTCGAGGATTCGACCCGCACGCGCGTGTCGTTCGAGTTCGCGGCGCGTCGCCTGGGCGCCAATGTGGTGGCGTTCACTGCGGCCTCTTCTTCGCTCAACAAGGGCGAGACGCTGCTCGACACCATGCGCCTGTTCGAGTCCATGGGGGCGCAGTTGCTGGTCATGCGCCATCCGGTCAGCGGTTCCGCGGTGTATGTGGCGCGGCACCTCGAGCGCGTCGGGGTGATCAACGGCGGCGACGGCATGCACGAGCACCCCACGCAAGGCCTGCTCGACCTGCTGACGCTGCGCGACGCGTGGCGCGACGAGTTCGAAGGTCGGCGACTGGTGATCGTGGGCGATATCGCCCACTCGCGCGTGGCGCGTTCGGCCATCGCGGGGTTGGGCGTGCTCGGCGCGCATGTCACGGTGTGCGCTCCGGGCACGCTGTTGCCGCACGATGTCGAGGCGCTGGGTTGCTCGGTTGCTCCCACGCTGGACGAGGCGCTCGAGGGCGCCGATGGGGTGATGGCGCTGCGCCTGCAGCGCGAGCGCATGGAAAAGGGGTTGCTCCCTTCGCTCAATGAATACGCGGCGGTGTGGGGAGTGACCGCCAAGCGCGTGGCGCTCATGAAGCCCGACGCCGTGGTCATGCACCCGGGCCCGATCGATCGCGGCATCGAACTGAGCAATGAAGTGGCGGATGGGCCGCGGTCGTTGATCCGCACGCAGGTCGCCAACGGTGTGCCGGTGCGCTGCGCCGTGCTCAAGCGTTGCTGGGATGCCGCGCGGCGCGCACACGGTTTCACGGCGGAGGTGGTATGAGCGCGCACACCATCTTCCAGAACGCGCGCCACTGGCGGACGGGCGAGCGCATCGCGCTTGCGGTCCACGAGGGCAGGGTCGTGCCCATGCCCGCCCCCGTGCCGGCTGATGCGCAGCTCATCGATGCTCGCGGCGCGGTGCTCGCGCCGGGATTGGTGGACCTGCATGTGCATCTGCGCGAGCCCGGCCAGTCGGCCAAGGAGACCATCGAGACCGGCACGCGCGCTGCGGCGGCGGGTGGGTTCACCGCCATCGCCTGCATGCCGAACACCGATCCCGTTGTGGACTCGGCGGCCTGGGTGGAATGGGTGCTTCGGCGCGCCGATGCTGCGGGGTTCTGCCGCGTCCTGCCGCTGGCCGCGGTGACCATGGGCCAGAAGGGCGAGCAGTTGGCGCCGCTGCGCGCGCTGGCCAAGGCCGGCGCGATCGCGTTCTCGGACGATGGTCGTCCCGTGGTGAGCGCGGCCACGATGCGCCATGCACTCGAGTACGCCAAGCAGACGGGCCGGCCCATCGTGTGCCACGAGGAGGATCCCACGCTCAAGGGCGATGGCGTCATGAACGAGGGTTTCACTGCAACGCGCCTGGGGTTGCGTGGCCTGCCGAACGCGGCCGAGAGCATCATGTGCCGCCGCGATGTCGATCTGGCCGAACTGACGGGCGGGCGCGTGCACCTGGCGCACCTGTCGGCCGCGCAGAGCTTCGATGCGCTGCGGGACGCCAAGAGGCGCGCATTGCCCGTGACCGGCGAGACCTGCCCGCACTACTGGGTGCTCACCGACGAAGCGGTGGGCGATTACGATACCAATGCCAAGATGAATCCGCCGCTACGCAGCGAAGCCGATCGCGCCGCCTGCATCGCTGCTATTAAAGATGGCACGATCGATTGCTTCGTCACCGACCATGCGCCGCATACCGTGGACGAGAAGGCCAAGCCATTCGCCGAAGCGCCGTTCGGCATCGTCGGGCTCGAGACCGCGCTGGCGCTGACGCTCACATTCCTGGTGCAGCCCGGGCATCTCTCCTTCGCGCGCGCGATCGAACTGTGGACCGAGGCGCCGCGGCGGGTGTTCGACCTGCCCCAGGTCACGCTCGAGCCCGGTTCCCACGCCGACCTTGTGCTCCTGGACCCCGACGCGGAGTGGACCGTGGATCCGACGCAGTTCTTCTCCAAGGGTCGCAACACGCCCTTCGCCGGCTGGCGCCTGCGCGGTCGCGTGCTCGCCACCATGATGGACGGGCACTTCACGCATCACGCCGAGGACTTCGCGCTGCCGATCGGCGTCGCCTTGGCGCAGGCAAGCCAGTGATGCGCCGACCTCCTGCCATGCTCGCGCTCGAGGACGGGCGGGTATTCCGTGGCGAAGGTTTCGGCGCATCCACCGAGGTGACGGGCGAAGTCGTGTTCAACACCGCGATGACGGGTTATCAGGAAGTATTGTCCGACCCTTCGTACTGCGGCCAGATCCTGACCTTCACCTATCCGCTGATCGGCAACTACGGCGTGAACGCCGAGGACATGGAGAGCGACCGCCTGCGCGCGCAGGGCATGGTATGCCGCGACATCTGCGACACGCCGAGCAACTATCGGTCGCAGGGCACGCTGCCCGATCTGCTCGTTCAGCACGGTCTGCCCGGCATCACCGGCGTGGACACGCGCGCGCTGGTGCGACACCTGCGCGAGCGCGGCACCATGCGCGGTTGCCTCAGCACGCTCGGCACCGACGCCGATGCGCTGATCGAGAAGGCGCGCCGCAGTCCACGGATGGAGGGGTTGGCCCTGGCGGATATGGTCACCTGCATCGAACCGTATTGGTGGGAGGAGACCGGCCCGAGTGAGACGGAGGCCGCGGTCGACCGCGCCAAGCCGCTGTGCGTGGTGTTCGATTTCGGGGTCAAGTACAACATGCTGCGTCGGCTGCGCGCCGAGGGTTTCCGCGTGCGCGTGGTGCCGGCCCGCACGCCCGCGCGCGATGTGCTCGCGATGCAACCCGACGGCGTGCTGCTGTCGAACGGGCCTGGCGACCCCGAGCCGCTCGACTTCGCCATCGCCGCCGCACGCGAAGTGGCGCACGCGGTGCCAACACTGGGGATCTGCCTCGGCCACCAGTTGCTCGGGCTGGCGTTCGGCGCGAAAACGAGCAAGCTCAAGTTCGGGCATCGCGGCGCCAATCATCCGGTCATCGATCGCCGCACCGGCGTGGTCGAGGTGAGCAGCCAGAACCATGGCTTCACGGTGGACGCCGACACGCTCCCATCCGGGCAGTTCGAACTCACGCATTACAGCGCCAACGACGGCACGCTCGAAGGCATGGTGCATCGCACACTGCCGGTGCTGAGCTGCCAGTACCATCCCGAGGCGGCGCCCGGGCCGCATGATTCGCGGCCGTGGTTCCGCGCGTTCTCCAAGTCCGTGGCGGCCCGCTCGGGCAAGAAGTTGGTCCCCGCCGAAGTGGGAGTGGCTCGCTGATGCCCAAGCGCACCGACATCAAGAAGATCCTGGTTCTGGGCGCAGGCCCCATCGTGATCGGACAGGCGTGCGAGTTCGACTATTCGGGCACGCAGGGCTGCCGCGCGCTCAAGCAGCTGGGCTACGAGGTGGTGCTCCTGAACTCGAACCCGGCCACGATCATGACCGATCCCGAGTTCGCCGATCGCACCTACATCGAGCCGTTGCTGCCGGAGTTCGCGGAACGGATCATCGAGAAAGAAAAGCCCGATGCGTTGTTGCCCACACTGGGGGGGCAGACCGCGCTCAATCTGGCGGTGGCGCTGTCGCACTCGGGCGTGCTCGCCAAGCACCGGGTGCAGTTGATCGGCGCCTCGCTCGAGGCGATCGAAACGGCGGAAGACCGCGACCTGTTCAAGCAGTGCATGGAGAAGGAAGGGTTGCTGCTGCCGCGCAGTGGTTACGCCACCAGCGTGGCGGATGCCGTGGCGCTGGGTGAGCAGTTGGGCTATCCGCTGGTCATCCGCTCGTCCTTCACGCTGGGCGGGCAGGGCTCGGGCATCGTGCGCGACCGCCGTTCGCTGCGCGAGGCGGTGCGCATCGGTATCGCGGCCAGTCCCAATGGCAGCATCATGATCGAGGAATGCCTGGTCGGCTGGAAGGAGTTCGAACTCGAGGTCATGCGCGATCGCATGGACAATGTGGTCATTGTCTGCTCGATCGAGAACTTCGATCCCATGGGTGTGCACACGGGCGACAGCATCACGGTGGCGCCCGCCCAGACCCTGACGGACCGTTGCTATCAGGAGATGCGCGACGCCTCCCTGCGGATCATTCGCGCGATCAAGATCGAGGCGGGCGGCTGCAACATCCAGTTCGGCGTCCACCCCGATACCGGTGAGATGCGCGTCATCGAGATGAACCCGCGCGTCTCGCGTAGTTCCGCATTGGCCAGCAAGGCCACCGGGTTCCCGATCGCGAAGATCGCCGCCATGCTCGCGGTGGGACTCACGCTGGACGAGATCCCCAACGACATCACGCGCAAGACGCCGGCATGCTTCGAGCCCTCGCTGGACTACTGCGTCGTCAAGATCCCGCGCTGGGCATTCGAGAAGTTCCGCGGCGCAGACCGGCGGCTGGGCACCAAGATGAAATCGGTGGGTGAGGTGATGGCGATTGGTCGCACCATGCCCGAAGCCATCATGAAGGGCTGGCGCTCGCTCGAGATGGGCGGCGAGCTGTTGCCGGGCCCCGCGAGCGCCGAGCAACTCGAAGAGCTCAAGATGACGCTGCGCGAGGCGTACCCCGATCGGCTGCGCGATCTGTTCCGCGCGCTGGCCGCGGGCGAGGAGCCGGCCGCCTTATCGGTCCTGACCGGTATCGATCCGTGGTTCCTGAACCAGATGCGCCGGATCACTTCGTTCGATGCACGGCTGATGGACGCTGGCTGGGACGACGCGTTGGTGCGCGAAGCCAAGCGCCTGGGCTTCTCGGATCGCCATCTGGGCTTTCGCTTCGGCATGCCCGAGACCGAGGTGCGCATGCGCCGCAAGGCCGCTGGCATCGTGCCCGTGATGAAGGCGGTGGACACCTGTGGCGCCGAGTTCCAAGCCGAGACCCCGTATTTCTACAGCACCTACGAGGAGGAGTCCGAGGTGCCCGAGGCCACGCGTCCGCGCGTGCTCATTCTTGGCAGCGGGCCCAATCGGATCGGGCAGGGCCTGGAGTTCGACTACTGTTGCGTGCAGGCGGCGCTCGAGCTCAAATCGCGTGGCTACGATGTGCTCATGGCGAACTCCAATCCCGAAACGGTCAGCACCGATTACGATGTCTCGACGCGGCTGTACTTCGAGCCGCTCACGGCCGAGGATGTGCTCAACATCGTCGACATCGAACAACCCATCGGGGTGATCGTGCAGTTGGGCGGGCAGACACCGCTCAAGCTCGCCAAGGCGCTGCACGCCGCGGGCGTGCCGCTCCTGGGCACCTCTTACGACGGGCTTGATCTGGCCGAGAACCGCGGGCGTTTCCGTGATCTGGTCCGCGAACTGGGGCTGTCGCAGCCCGAGAGCCGCATCGCCAGCACGCACCCCGAGGCTATCGAGTTCGCCGAGCAGTTGGGCTACCCCGTGCTCGTGCGTCCCTCGTATGTGTTGGGCGGGCGCGGCATGCGCATCGTGTACACGCGGGCCGAACTCGACGACTGGCTCGCGCGCGAAGCGCTGATCTCCGAGGACGAGCCCGTGCTGATCGACAAGTTCCTCGAGGGGGCGCTCGAAGTCGATGTCGACGCCGTGGCCGATGGCGAGACCGTGCTGTTGGGCGCCGTCATGGAGCACATCGAGGAGGCCGGCGTGCACTCGGGGGATTCCACCTGCGTGATCCCGCCGTTCACGCTGGGCGACTCGGTCGTGCAGGAAGTGCGCGAGACGACCGCCAAGCTGGCCCGCGCGCTGGGCGTGAAGGGCCTGATGAATGTGCAGTACGCGGTGCGTCACGGCAAAGTGTTCGTGCTCGAGGCCAATCCTCGCGCCTCCCGCACGGTGCCATTCGTGAGCAAGGCGGTGGGCGTGCCCTTGGCGCGACTGGCCGCGCGCGTGATGGTGGGCGAACGCCTGTCCGATATCCGTCCGCCGGAGCCCGATGTGAGCATGGTGAGCGTCAAGAAGCCGGTGATGCCGTTCAGCCGATTCCCCGGGGAGGATGCGCTGCTGGGTCCCGAGATGAAATCGACGGGCGAGGTGATGGGCCGCGACCTGGATTTCGGGCGCGCCCTGGCCAAAGCGCATCTGGGTTCGGGCGAGCCACTGCCCAGCACGGGCAATGTCTTCCTCAGCGTGCGCGACGATGACAAGCGTGCCATCACTTTCATGGCGATGAAACTGGTGGAACTGGGGTATGGACTGGTGGCCACTCGCGGGACCGCCCGCTTCCTCAAGCGCAACGGGATCGCCGTGCGCGAGGTATTCAAGGTGCACGAGGGCCGGCCGCATGTCGTGGACCTGATGGAGAACGGCGGAATCCAATTGGTGCTCAACACCCCGCTCGGTCGTGCTTCCGAGTACGACGAGAAGGCCATCCGTGAGCGCGCCGTGGCGCTGGGAATCCCGGTGATTACCACCGTCGCGGGCGCGATCGCGGCGGTGAGCGGCATGGAGGCGCTCACCCGAGGTCCACTCGGAGTGACCGCGCTTCAGGAGGCACTCTGAGACTGCAGCGTATCGTCCTGACACTGGCGCTGCTCGCCCTGACCGCGAGCTCCTGCGCCTACTACAACCCGTTCTACCTGGCGCGGAAGTACTACTTCCGCGCGACCGACGGCGCACCCTATCCCGTGGACCGAATGGGTGGAGCGCAGGCGCAGAACTTCACGCGCTCGATCGACTACTCCAAGAAGGTCCTGGGCAGCTATCCCCGGTCCAAGTGGGTGGATGACGCCTACCTCCTGTGGGCACAGGGCCTGATCGGTCGCGAGGATCCCCTGCAGACCATCACCATGCTGCAGGACTTCCCCACGCGATTCCCCAAGAGCGACCTGAAGCCCCAGGCGCAGTTCTTCCTGGGGCTGGCGTATCGGCTGGCGCGCAAGTATCCGCAGGCGGTGGGCGCGTTCGACGACTTCCTCGCGCAATCCCCCAAGCACGACCTGGTGCCCTACGCGCACTACGAGCGTTCGCGCGCGCTCATGAGCCTGCAGCGCTATGGCGAGGCGGCCACGGCGGCAGGGCAGATCCTCGAGCACTACTCGCGCAACGAACTCGCGGACCGAGCGTTGCGCCAACGCGCCGAGGCGCGATTCCAGCAGGGCGACTTCCTGGCGGCCCGCGCCGATTACAAGCTTCTCGGCGCGCGCGCCGCGAACGATGAAGAACGCTTCTCGTTCCTCATGCGCGAGGTCGACTGTCTCGAGACCGCGCGCCACTACGATGAAGCGCTAGGGGTATTGCGCTCCGAGCTGTCGCACACGCCTCCACCCGAGGCCCCCGTCCCTGGGCAGTTGCCACCCGCCAGCGCCGATCGTCATGGCCGCATCCTGTTGCGGATCGGCACCGCGCAGTTGTTGGCCGGCCGGATGAACGACGCGCTCAAGGAATACGCCGCGGTGCTCAAGGATTATCCCAAGAGCCAACTGGGCGCCGAGTCGCAGTACCGTACCGGCTACGCCTACGAAACGGTGGGCGAGGACTTCGATCGTGCGCGGATCGAGTATGCCGCGGTCAAGGAACAGTTGGCCTCCTCGCAGTTCGCGACACTGGCCGCGCAACGGTCGCAGAATCTGGAGCGCATCGCCCAGTTCCGCACGGCGGGCGGCGCTGATTCTTTGGAACGAAAAGCCGAGGCGTCCTTCCTCACGGCGGAGTTGTATCTGTTCCAACTCGACCGGCCCGAGCGGGCATTGGAGGAATACCGCAAGGTCGCCGCCGAGAATCAGGGCAATGCCGTCGCGGCCCGCGCCTACACGGCCGAGGCGTGGGTGCGCTCGCGCAAGCTGAACGATCCCCACGGCGCGGATTCGCTCTTCTGGAAAGTGGTGCGGGAGTATCCTGCGACCGAATCGCAGTTGGCCGCGCGCGATTATCTGGAGGAGACCGGCATCAAGGTGCCCGAGTCGCTCATCCAGATGCCCAAGCCCAAGCTGGCGGCCGTTGCCGCCGTCGATACCACGGCGCTGACGCCCATCCCGTCGGATTCCCTCAAGCTCGGTCGCCCGGTGGGGCCTGCGCTCAGTCCGGCGGACTCACTCCTGCGATTGCGACGCAAGCTGTTCGAGGAACATCCCATGCCACCGGGCTTGAATCGCGATGCCGGGCGCGACCCCCGTGACCCGCACGGACCGAATCCGCCGGGCCTGCGCAATCCCGGCGGCTCGCCCAGCGATACTCTGCTCGTGTCCCCGGGCACCGTCCGCGACACGACTGGGCATTCGCCCGAGCCGCAGATCAACCCCTCTGCGCCCCCGGATACCACGGGCAGCGGTGGACTCCCGTGAGCGCCACCCTCACGCGCGCCTGGCAACAGGTGAGCGCCCGCGTTCGCGCACAACGCGATTACGGGCAAGGGTTCCGGTGGCTCGATCTCGAACTGCCAGCCTCGTTCCAGACGCCCGTGGCGGGTCAGTTCGTGCAGTTGTTGCTCGAGCCCGCTTCGCCCGTGCTGCTCCC
>JANLOU010000200.1:0-2051 GCA_031366735.1 Candidatus Eiseniibacteriota bacterium | reverse complement strand
CGCCAGCCCTGAGTGTTGCGCTCAGCGCCGTCGCGGGGTGCGCTTTGCCATCGCATCCCTTGCGGCGCGGCGTACCCGCGCCATACGCAGCACCTCGAGCAGCACCAGTAGCAGCGCAGCCGCAACGGTGGCGATCAGTCCGGCGTAGACGCGTGGCAGCCAGGTCAGCAACACGGCAAGGCCGCCGAACACGGCGCACAGGGCCCAGAGTGCGAACAATGCCTGCCGCGTGTCGAGGCCGATGCTGAGGAAACGGTGGTGGATGTGCCCGGTGTCGCCGCGGAACACATGCGCTCCGCTCAGCATGCGGCGGACGAACGCCAGCGTGCTGTCGGCGAGCGGTAGCCCCAGGGCGACCAGCGGCAGCAGCAGCGTCACCGCGGCGGTCCCCTTGCGGTTCTCGAGCAACGCGAGCGCCGACAGCATGAGCCCGAGGAACTGACTCCCGGTGTCGCCCATGAACACCTTCGCAGGTGGGAAGTTCCAGCGCAGGAATCCCACGCACGCGCCCAGCACCAGCGAGGCCAGGAACATCACATAGAAATCGCCGTGCATCCGTCCCACCAACCACAGCGAGGCGCAGGCGATCGCCACCACGCCCGAGGCCAGCCCGTCCAAGCCATCGATCAAGTTGATGGCATTGGTCACCGTGAGCACCCAGAGCACGGTGAGCGGAATGCCCAGCAGGCCGGTCTGGATCGCGGGCCCGAACGGATTGGTCAGGCTCGGAACGCCGAAGCCGAACAGCGTCAGCGTCAACGCCGCGCAGGTCTGCACCGAGAGCTTGACCCACGGGCTCACGCTCCAGCGATCGTCCGCCATGCCAAGCGCCAGGATGGGCAACGAGGCGAGCGTCAGGCCCAGCAAAGGGCGTACCTCGAGCGTGGCAGCCGGGCCGGGCAGCAACCGCGCGATCCATGCCACCAGCAGTACGCCAGCCGCGATCGCCAGCCCGCCAAAGCGCGGCATGGGCGTGGTGTGGATGCGGCGCGCATCGGGCATGTCGATGGCGCCCCAATGCAATGCCAAGCGGCGCGCAAGCGGCGTGAGTCCCAGCGCGACGCCGGCGGCGGCCAGCGCGATCACAAGCGAATAGGGCATCAGCGGCGAGTCTCATTCACGAGCAGCATGATCCGGGCGCGCAACATGATGAACGCTGCGGCGAGCAAGTCGAGCAGGGGGGGCATGGGATGGTGCTTGCGGTAGTAGTGGATCATGCCGCGGTGACGCTCGAGGATGACGCGGGGCGAGGTGTGCTGCCGACTCGCGCCAATGTGATGCATCACCTCGGACGCCGCCACGAAGTCCACCGACCAGCCCGCGCGTTTCATGCAGCGGCACCAGTCGACATCCTCGTTGAACATGAAGAACGCGGGATCCATGCCGCCCACCTGATCGATCGCGACGCGTCGGACCAGCATGCACGAACCCGACAACCAATCCACCGAGCGATCCGTGCTGCGGTCCCAATCCGAGAGCAGATACCTTCGCGACCAGGGATTGCCCGGCCAGAGCAAGGTGAGCAGGGAATACCGGTTGAACAGAAAGGTCGCGGGCCCGGGAAAGCTGCGGCCGCTCAGTTCGGGCACCCCGTCGGGTCCAAGGATGCGCGGGCCGGCGATGGCGCACCGCGGGTGGGTTCGCATCCACGCGTGCAGCAGCGCCAGCGAACCCGGGCGCAGGATGCTATCGGGGTTCAAGACCAGCACGAACTCGCCAGTGGTCGCCCGCGTCCCGATGTTGACGGCCTTGGCGTACCCAAGGTTGTCGCCCGAATCGATCACCCGCACCCACGGGGCCTCGCCCCGCACCAAGTCGGCGGTGCCGTCCGGCGAGGCATTGTCCACCCCGACGCACTCCATCGTCAGGCCGTCCGCCGCCGGCTCGAGCGAGCGCAGGCACTCGAGGATGTGCTCGCGGGAGTTGTAGGTGACAACGACGACCGAGAGATCCATGCGGCCCGTGGGAGGATGGGGGGGTCGAGCGGGCGGAGGTTGGCGCCCAGAAGTCTAGCACGCGTGTGGGCAGGCGCTTGGCGGACGGGCTCGGGC
>JANLOU010000164.1:0-5590 GCA_031366735.1 Candidatus Eiseniibacteriota bacterium | reverse complement strand
GTCGTGAAGCGCCTGACTCCCAGCCTGGTGTTGCATGCGTTGCTCCTGCTGCTCGCGGTGGGCACACTGGCGCCGCTCGTGTGGATGCTGTCGGCGTCCTTCATGGCGACGGGCGAAGCGAACTCGGTTCCGCCCCGCTGGCTCCCCGCGAATCCCACGCTCGAGCATTATCGCGTGTTATTCACGCGCCTGGATGTGTCGCGCTACCTGTGGAACAGCACCGTGGTCGCGCTCACCACCACGTTCTGTTCGCTGCTGATCACCTCGATGGCCGGCTATGCGTTTGCGAAAGTCCGTTTCCGCGGGCGGGACCGCACATTCAAACTGTTGCTCGCCGCGCTGGTCGTTCCCTCGCAGGTTGGGATGCTGCCGCTGTTCCTGCTGCTGCAACGCTTGGGGCTCGTGAACAACATGTGGGGTGTGGTGATCCCCGGGGTGGCGAGCATCTACGGCATCTTCCTCATTCGCCAATACGCGCTTGGAGTACCCGACGATCTGTTGGACGCGGCGCGCATCGATGGCGCCGGCGAGTTCGAGATCTTCTGGACCATCGTGCTCCCGATCCTCAAACCCATCCTCGTGACGCAGGCGCTGTTCACCTTCCTCGGTTCATGGAACGACTTCCTGTGGCCATTGATCGTGCTGTCCGATGATCGCCGTTACACCTTGCCGCTCGCACTCGCGAACCTGGTGGGCGAGCATGTGCAGGACACCGAGCTCATGATGGCGGGGGCGGTCATCACCGTGCTGCCGGTATTGCTGGTGTTCCTCGTCCTGCAGCGCTTCTACATCCGTGGCGTGCTCATGGGGAGCTTGAAGGGATGAGCTTCAAGTGGTTGCCGTGCAGTCTGTTGATGGCTGCGTGCTGGGCCAGCCATGGGGCGGCGTCCGAGGCGTCCGCGACGCGGGTGTTGGACGATTTCGAGACCGTGTCCACATGGAGCGCGCACCCCTCTGACGGCGTCGAAGTCCAGATCTCGCAGGACGCCGGCATGCATGGCCGCTGCATGCGGCTCGACTTCCGCTTCGTCAAGGGGGGCGGTTACGCAGTCGTGCGCCGCGCGCTCGAATTCGATCTGCCGGAGCACTACCGCTTCCGCTTTCGGATCCGTGGGCAGGCACCCGTCAATCATCTCGAGTTCAAGCTGGCGGATGCCAGCGGCGAGAATGTGTGGTGGAGCAACCAGCGCGACTTCCACTTTCCGCGCCAGTGGCAGCCCGTCACGCTCCAACAGCGGCACATCACCTTCGCATGGGGACCCTTGGGTGGCGGGGTGCTGAGGCATGCGGCCTCGCTCGAGTTCGCGATCACCGCCGGCACGGGTGGACAGGGGACGGTGTGGATCGACGAACTGGAACTCGAGACGCTGCCTCCGCCCGATGCGACGCTCCCGGAGATCGTGGCGTCCGCCTCGTCTGCGCGCGCGGGTGGCATGGCTGCAGCGGCAGTGGATGGGGACCCGGCGACGGCGTGGCAGAACGCTTCGGCCGACACGGGGGCTCGGCTGACGCTCGACCTTGGCGCGGACCGCGAGTACGACGGTGTCACCCTGCACTGGCGTGCGAAGCAACGAGCGCGCGACTACGACCTCGAGGCCTCCCCCGACGGGCGTGAATGGCTCACGCTACGCCGGATCCGGGGCGCCACGGGCGAGCGTGACCGGCTGCACCTGCCCGATCACGAAGCCCGCTGGTTGCGAGTGCATGTGCGCGCGGGCCCTGCGTCGGGCGTTGCGCTGGCAGAGCTGAGGATCGAGCCGATCGGGTGGGCGCCCACTCGCGCGGACTTGCTGCGCCGCATCGCGCAGGAATCGCGGCGCGGTCTGTATCCGCGTGGCGTGCGCGGCGAGATGGCATTCTGGACGGTGGTGGGTGCGGACGACGACCGTGAGGAGGGCCTGCTCAGCGAGGATGGTGCGCTGGAGACGCGCAAGGCTTCGTTCTCCGTGGAGCCGTTCGTCCGGTTGAGCGATTCACTGCTGACATGGGCGGATGTCGAGCGCGAGCAGTCGCTGGTCCGCGGCGACCTGCCGCTGCCCAGCGTGCGGTGGATCCATCCGCGCGTGGGACTCACCGTGACGGTGTGTCCCATAGGGGCGCCGGGGCGTTCCTCGTTGGTGGCTCGATATCGGGTGCGCAACCCCGGCACGAGCCCTTTGCGAGGCACGCTCTATCTTGCGCTGCGACCGTTCCAGGTGAATCCGCCGGTGCAGTTCCTCAATACGCCGGGTGGTGCGGCCCCCATCCGGCGCATCGAGTTCCGGGATGGCCGTGTGATCGTGAACCGCGAACGGATCGTGCGCGTGCTCCAGGCTCCCGCCGCATTCGGGGCGGTGACTTCCGACGGTGGCGACATCGTGGCGGACTACCTTGCGGCGGGGCACATGCCCACCGCCACAGGGGTGACCGACGAGGAGGCGCGTGCCTCGGCGGCCCTGGCCTATCCGTTCACGCTGGCGGCCGGCGCCGAGCGTGAGATCTCGCTCGTGATCCCCATGCATGCGGATTCGCCCACGCCGCGCATCGCGCGCGGCGGGGGCGGAGCGAAACGCTGGGTCGCGGACCGCTTCGCTGCCGCCGAACGCGACTGGGCGACGGAACTGGACCGGGTCACCGTGCGCTTGCCGGGTGAGGCGGAGGACCTGGCGCTCACCCTGCGCGCACAGCTCGGATTCATCCTCGTGAATCGCGACAGCGGCGGGGTGCAGCCGGGTTCGCGCTCGTACGAGCGATCGTGGATCCGCGACGGCGCCCTGACCTCATCCGCGCTACTTCGCATGGGACACCCCGAAGCCGCGCGCGAGTTCCTCGATTGGTACGCTCCTTACCTGTACGCCGATGGCAAGGTGCCGTGCTGCGTGGACGCGCGGGGTTCGGACCCTGTGCCCGAGCACGATTCGGGCGGCGAGTTCCTGTTCCTGCTTGCGGAGGTGGTGCGCTATACGGGTGATGCGGCCGTCGCGCGTCGGCATTGGCCCGCAGCGCAACGCGTGGTGGCTTACATGGACTCGCTCCGCAACACCACGCGCACCGCGGAGTATCGCGCTGCCGACAAAGCCCATTTCTTCGGGTTGCTGCCGCCTTCCATCAGTCACGAGGGTTACTCTGCCAAACCCATGCATTCGTACTGGGACGATTTATTCGCGCTGCGCGGATTCCGCGACGCCGTGTACCTGGCCCAGGTGGTCGGCGATTCCGCGGCGGAGCGACGCATCCGCGTGATCCGCGATGAGTTCGAACGCGAGTTGATCGCCTCCGTCCGCGCATCGATGCGCCGGCATCGGATCACCTATGTGCCAGGCTGCGCGGACCTCGGCGACTTCGACGCCACGTCCACCTCGATTGCACTCACGCCGGTCGAGGCCCCGTTGCCGGACTCGGCGATCCACGCCACGTTCGCGCGCTACGACGAGTTCTTCCGCGCACGCGAGGAGGGCCGCGAGAAGTGGGAGGCGTTCACGCCCTACGAGTTGCGCAATGTGGGGGCGCTCGTGCATCTGGGACAACGCGACCGCGCGCAGGAGATGCTGCGCTGGTTCATGGGCCATCGCACTCCGCTGGGGTGGCGTCAGTGGGCCGAAGTGGTGTGGAACTCGCCCAAGGAGCCGCACTTCATCGGTGACCTGCCGCACACCTGGGTCGGCTCGGACTTCGCGCGCAGCCTGCTGGATTGCTTCGCCTATGTTCGAGGCGCCGATTCGTCGTTGGTGGTGGCCGCGGGAGCGCCACGCGCCTGGTTCGTGGGAGCGGGGAGCGAGGTGCGGCGCCTGCCCACACCATTCGGCCGACTCGACCTGACTCTCGGGCTGGACCGAGGACGCCTCTCCGTCACCGTCGCAGGGCTCGTGTACTCGCCCAAGGGCGGCGTGCGAGTCCTCGCGCCTTGGCCCGCGGGCATGCGCGAGGTCGAGGTGGACGGCGTCCGGGTGCCGCTCGACGCCGAGGGGGCGGTGGTGCTGCGTCACCTGCCGGCTCAGGTCGTGGCGGTCGGGGAGCACTGACCCCGCGGTCAGCGAGGCGTGGCCACGCTTTCACTCAGCACGGCGCCATTGGTGCGGATGATCTCGCGGTACAAGTGTGCGCTCGCTTTGGGGGTGCGTGCCTGCGTCTCGAAATCCACATGCACGAGCCCGAAACGCTTGGCATAGCCGCTCGCCCACTCGAAGTTATCGAACAGGCTCCAGGCGAAATAGCCCTTCAGGTCCACGCCAAGCCGGATCGCTTCGGAGCATGCGGCCAAGTGGTCCCGGAAGTACTGCATGCGCAGCGGATCGTGCACGACGCCATCGATCACCTTGGGCGCGTCGTAGAACGCCGCGCCATTCTCGGTGACATACACCGGGAACGAGCCGTAACGCTCCTTCACCCAGCACAGCGTCTCGGTGAAGCTGGGCGCGTGCACTTCCCACCCGGTCTCGGTGTAGGTGTGGTGGGGGACGCGAACAGCGCTGGCGCAGACGGGTGGGTGGAGCGGATCGTGGCGCACCACATTTCGGGTGTACCAGTTGATTCCGAGGAAATCGATGGGCTCCCGGATGAGCTTCATGTCGACATCCGGGAACTCCGGCCACGCGGCGCCGAAGACCTCGCGCAGGCCAGCGGGGTAACGCCCCAGGAACACGGGGTCGAGGAATTGCTCGTTCATGTAGGTGTGAGCGCGCTGCGTTGCCGCCAGATCCTCGGGCGAATCCGTTGCCGCGTCCTTGGGCTCGAGATTCACGACGAGTCCGATCCGTCCTGAGTGACCGCTGGCACGATAGGCCTGAACTGCCGCGCCGTGCGAGCACAGGAGGTGGTGCGCCGCGAGCGGCGCTTCCCACAGGTTGCGATGGCCGGGCGCGTTCACGCCGAACAGGTAGCCCGCGTCGGTCTGCACCCACGGTTCGTTGAGCGTGGACCACATGGGCACGCGATCGCCCAAGGCGGCGAAGCAGACCTCGGCGTAGTCCCGGAACCACTCGGCGATGTCGGGATTGAGCCAGCCGCCCTGATCATCGAGCGCCGCGGGCAGGTCCCAGTGGTAGAGCGTGACCGAAGGCTGGATGCCTTGCTCAAGCAGGCGATCGACCAGACGCGAGTAGAAGTCGATGCCCTTCGCGTTCACGCTGCCGCGGCCCGAGGGCATGATGCGACCCCATGCGAGCGAGAAGCGATAGCTCTGCAGCCCCAAGGATTTCATGACGTCGACATCGGAGGACCAGCGACGATAGTGGTCGCAGGCCACATCACCCGTGTCACCGTTCAGCACTCGACCGGGGGAATGCGCAAAGCGGTGCCAGATGCTGGCGCCGGCGCCGTCGGCCAGTGGCGAGCCTTCGATCTGGTAGGCCGAAGTGGCGGCGCCCCAGAGGAATCCGTCGGGGAATCGGGACATGCGACCCTCAGGAATCACGGGAGGAGGCTGCTTCAAGTGAAAGGAGCACAAGAATGTAAACGATTTCCGCGAACCTTGTCCATGCCCGCGTCAGGCAGGGGAGTGCGGCGAGGATTCGTTCGTTGACCGGCCCGCTGCCGCCCCGGATACTGCCCCTACGCATGATCCACTCCAGACGCCCGTCGTATGCCCTGCTCGCTGGCCTGCTCGCGCTCG
>JANLOU010000155.1:0-1879 GCA_031366735.1 Candidatus Eiseniibacteriota bacterium | reverse complement strand
ATTCTGGTGACCCGTGGCCTTGATACGGCGGTCCAGCAACGCCTGCATGTTCTCCCACAGGCCATATCCGTAAGGCCGGATCACCATGGATCCGCGCACGGGCGAGTAATCCGCCAGCTGTGCTTTGCGGACCACCTCGTTGTACCAGCGCGAGAAATCGTCGGACTGGTCGGTGAGATCCTCGACGAACTGTTTCTTGGACAAAGGTTCGCTCACAGCCGTGCTCCTACAGTAAGGCCCGTCGATCAACGACGGGCCGATGGGACGGGTCGGGATGAGAGGGCAGTCTAGGGCACCCGCGCGAGAAGCGACAAGCGGCGGGGCGCGCCTATTGGCGAAGCCAGACGAGTCGGCGGGCGATCATCCGACCCCGCGCTTCGAGCCGAACGAAGTACATGCCATCGCGCAATCCGGGAGGGTGCCAGACAAGTTCGTCGACACCGGCCTCATGCGGGCCATCCCACAGGCGCGCCACCTCGCGGCCAGTGACATCAAGCACGACGAGACGCGCGGAGGTTGCCTGAGGGAGCTGGAATCGGATTCTGACACTTGCCTTGGCAACGCTGGGGGCCTCCAGAGCGAATCGGGGTGATGGAGCATCCACCCCGACCACTTCCAGCACGGTGATCCGGCGTACGGCCTCCTGCTCGCGCCCGAGGACATCGCGCACTCGGCCCACGAGGTCGAAATCAGCGGACTGCCGAAGTTCGAGGGCCGGGCCGGTACCGACCGGCCTGCTCACTCCGCTCCCCGGCTCACGGGCCCACCACTGGACCTCGAAGGGACCGACGCCAACCAACCCCGCGACGAAGACCGCCGCCGCGCGCGGGCTCATCACTGTAGGACCCAACAAATCGATGCGCGGCCACAGCACATTGAGCATCCAGCTGGAAGTGATCCGCGACCCCCACGAAGTAGTCCCGCTCAACTCCACGAGCACATCGGTTGCGAACGCGGCCGAGATCCCTGCCCCGACGCCCAATGTCTCGGGACTACTCGCGCACAACGCCCCAGCGCAGAAGCGTCTCGCCTGCCAGACGAACTCGAATGCGTCCAACGGCACGTTCGAGACGGCCTGGAGCAGCACGGATTCGCCTGGGGCCGCTCGGGTGGGCGCCGAGATGGTCAGATCGAGGAGTCGAATCGTCTGGGTCTGGGTTGCCCTGCGCCCCAACGCGTCCGTGATACGGCACTCCAATGTGAACGCGGCGTCGGCGCGGACCGAGACGCTGGAGCCGGATCCGACGCGTTCGCGCATACTCGGAACCCGGTCGAATGTACGCCACCAATCGAAGCTCATCGGCCCCACGCCATTCGCCTGAGCCTGGAATGTGCGGGTCTCCCCCAGCAGCAGCGCGGGCGGCCCCACGAGCCGCAAGGTGGGCGCCAGCACATTGATGAAGCGAATCGATTCCGCGTTCCCGAGCAGCCCTGCGACTGACGCGCGCAACTCGAAGTCCGTTGTCTCGGCGACCGTGACCGTTGGGCCGGAAGCGAGCGCGAGCCAGTCGCCACACGGTCCGCCCCCACAATAGCGGCGGATGCTCCATTCGATCGGCGCCGCGGAAACGCCCTCGACCGTGGCTTGGAACATCGCAGGAATCCCCGGGGCGGACGCAGTCGGGCCGCTGATGCCGATCGCGAGTGAACCCTGGATCTCCCGGGCGGTGAAGGCCGCGAGGATGGCGGGAACATGTGCCCCAGCGGCCAGCTCGAGATCCGCTTCGAGCATGGCGTTCACGAACTGCGACCATTCCGGCGTCGCTGGAAGATAGGCCAGACTTCGCAGCACGAGCGCTTCGGCAGTGGGGCCGATCGCGGTGCGCAGATCCCAGAGCGCCCCCGAGAGGATCATCCCATTGGCCCAACCCGAACCCGC
>JANLOU010000154.1:0-3233 GCA_031366735.1 Candidatus Eiseniibacteriota bacterium | reverse complement strand
ACATGGTTGTTTGTGATGATGCGGCCTTCCTTGTCGATGATGAAGCCCGAGCCAGAGGACGGCACGCTCTGCGGACGCCGCGGCGCGTTCTCGCCGAACATGCGACGCATGAGATCCTCGCTCTGGCTGTCACCGGCGCCGGCCTGCTTCTGGACATCGATGAAGACGACCGCGGGAAGTGCTCGCTCGACCACCGAGACGAACGGGCTCTCGGGCAGCGCGGCGCTCCCGGAGACGGCCGCGAGTTGTACATCGGTCGTAGCGCGCGAGGCGCGCTGGATGCCCAGTCCGGCACTGAGGCCAAGGCCCATGACCAATCCGGCCAGCACCAGTACTGCTGCACCCAGGACGTAGTTGCGGGGGCGAATGATCGACCTTCCGTCCATCGTGTTCCTCCGGTGTGACAATCGGGATGCGATCCCAAGACAGATGCAGCGGCTTGTTGTGACGCGCCCGCATCGTGGGGACGCGTGGGTTGGAGCTTAAGGTGAGAGGCGCGAACGCCGGTAGAATCATCGGGTCAGACGACCGTCAATTCATCGGCACCTTGGCCTGCACTCCTGATGCTCCAGATGAATGGACAGATGCACTGCCCGAAAGGTTCCGTGCAGAGTTTCACGACCGCACGGGCGCCGCTTGGGCCGCCCCCATCGCGGGCCTGCGTGAAGGAAGCGTGAAGTCCCGCCACGGTGGCGCCACGCGCTCCCGCCGGGCTAGACTGCCCGCCCATGCGTGAAGCCTCGATCTTCTTCCTGTCGGACGCCCATCTGGGCGCCGAGTCCGAATCGCTCGAAGCCTCCCGCCAGGCCCGACTGCACTCCTTCCTCGAGTCCCTTGCCGGCCGCGCCTCGACGCTGTACATCGTGGGCGACCTGTTCGATTTCTGGTTCGAGTACCGCACCGCGATCCCGCGGCGGTTGTTCCGGACCCTGGCGGTGCTCGAGAACCTGAAACGCGCCGGAGTCGAGATCGTGTACCTCAATGGTAATCACGATTTCTGGCTCGGCCCTTTCCTGTCCGAAACGCTGGGACTGCGCACGGTGAATGGCGCGGTCACCGTGCAGGCTCAGGGGCGCCGACTGTGGGTGCACCACGGCGATGGGTTGGTGGGCGGCGATCTGGGCTACAAGTTCCTGCGCGGCGTCCTGCGCCATCCGCTGAGCATCGCCGTGTACCAATGGCTGCATCCCGATCTCGGCATCCCGCTGGCCCATCTGGTCTCGGACCTCTCGCGCCGATCGCGGGGACACGGCCCACTGCAAACCGAACGGCTGTGGCGCGAGATCGCCGAACCGCGTTTTCGGGAAGGGTTCGATGGCGTGCTGGTGGGACACTTCCATCAGGTGCACGAGCAGCGCGAGAGCGGCCGCGAGTTCTTCGTGCTCGGCGATTGGATCGACCACTTCAGCTATGTGGAGCTCGCCGAGGGCCGGCTCGAGCTGAAGCGCTGGCCGCAGCCCGCCTGAACGCGCATCGCGCGCGCTAGAACTGGGCGCTGAACGAGAAGCGGTGCGTGTCGGCGAGGTCCAGCTTGGAAGGCACGAACGCGTAATCGATGCGATACAGCTTGTACGCATAGCCTGCGCCGGCGCTGAAGTTGGTGATGTCGTCGCCCATGCGAAAGCCCATCCGGAGCGAGGCTCCCACCGTGGACGCCAGCTCACCGCCCACCGCCACCACGGCTTGGCGCCCGCGCGTCAGCCGCGATTCGAGTGAGGCCAGTCCCGCGAAGCCAGCGATGGGATGGCGATACGACGCGCCGGCCTGCAGCGCTGCGGGCAGGTTCACGGCACGGCCCCTCTGACCGTCGATCGTGTACACGGCAGCAGGCCCAAGATTGTGACCGCTCACGGAGAGGCGGGATCCCGAGATGCGCTTGGGTTCCCAGGCGGCGCCGCCATTGAGGGCGTAGGTCGTGGCCGCCAGATTCGAGAGGCGCTCGCGCACCACCTGCCCTGAGAAACCGATACTGGTGCCGCCCGTTAGCTTGCGGCCGTAGCCCAGCAGGAACTCCAGATCATGCGCTCCGAAGGTACCCACCAGGTTGCCCAGATCGTCGCGCTCCTCGATGGGCTGGGAGTACATCGCGCGCAGCGAAGTGGCAATGCCGCCGCCGAACAGGTGCCCGGCGAGTGCGAACTGATCGTGGCGCAGATTCTCGATGAACTCGTAGTGCGTGCCCGTCACCTGCGTGCCTTCGACTGCCGCCAGAGCCGCGGGATTCCAGAACGCCGCCTCGACGCCGTTGGCGACCGATGCGTACGCTCCGCCCATCGCCGAGGCCCGGGCACCCGCGGGCACCTCGAGGAACGCGAAGCCAGCGGGTGCGGCCTCGGTGCGGGCGACGCTGAGAACGAGCGCAAGGCACGACCACCACGGTGCGCGAGGGAAGCTCACGAGTCTCTCCTGGTCTTGGCCGGCGACGGAATCGGAAAGGACGGCGACGGGGCCGTGGTTCCGGCCCCGTCGCAGGTCAGCAGCACATGAAGTCTACACGAGCGCTGCCTCGCGCTCACTGCTCGCCCCCACCACCCTTGTGGTGTCCACCGCGATCGCCCTTCTGGGACGCGGGTGGATCGCGGCGAGGAGGGTCCTGACGCTGAGGTTCCCGGTGCGGTGGGTCCTGCCGCGGTGGGTCCTGCCGCGGCGGAGGGTCGTCGCGACGCTCCTTGCGCGGCGGGTCATTGCTGGGCTGCTGCTTGGGCGCGGGCGCCGAATCGGGCTCGCGGGTGGGCGGCTCGTAACGAGGTTGCGGGCGTTCGGCAGGTCGTTGATCGCCGCGCCCCCCTCGTCTGTTGTCGCCCTCCTCGGTGCTCGGGCGGCCCACCGGCTCACGCCGCGGCGCGTCCCACTGTTTGGCGGGCATGCGTTCGGTGCCACGGCCACGGTCCGAGGGCCGACGATCCTCGTCGGAGCCGGGGCGATTGCGCCCGATCGGCAGCGGCTCGCCGGGACCACCGCGCTTGCCGGAGCGGTTCGCGAGGTAGCCGGGCGGTAGATACGAAGGGTCGTTCGAGCGGATCCGTGGCGGCGCCCCCGCACCCGGCGCCGAGCCCGTCGGCTTGTAGCGCGTGAGACTCCCACCCCAGAGATCGTTCCACTGCCGCCAGCCGTCCCACGACGACCAGCGCGAGTGATCGTCATACCAACCCGAATAGCGCGGCGGACAATCCACGCGCACGACATAGTAGTAGTAGGGCACATACGCGGACCAGAGTTGCGGGCCCCAGGTC
>JANLOU010000131.1:0-2959 GCA_031366735.1 Candidatus Eiseniibacteriota bacterium | reverse complement strand
GTGCCGGTCGGCGGCGGTGTGGCGGTGGTGATGCTGGCTTTGGCCACCCATCCGTATATGATGACGCGAGTCCAGACATTCCTTGGGTTCGTCATGAAGGGCCAGCTCGAGAGTCATGGCGCCGGTTGGCAGCTCGACCAGTCCCTGATCGCGATCGGCTCGGGAGGCATCCTGGGCCGTGGACTTGGGGAGGGGCTGCAGAAGCTCTTGTTCCTACCCGAAGCACATACCGATTTCATCTTCTCGATCATCGCCGAGGAACTCGGCTTCATCGGAGCCACGGTGCTCCTGGCCCTGATCGGGTTGTTCCTGTGGCGTGGCCTCCGGGTCGCGGCCCGTGCATCCGAACCGTTCGCCTGCGTGTTGGCAGGGGGACTCACCGTCCAGATCGGCCTCTACGCGCTCGCGAATCTCGCGGTCGCGACCGGAGTGGCGCCCACGACCGGGCTGCCGCTTCCGTTCGTGTCCTACGGCGGATCCGCACTGCTCGTCAATCTGGCTGCGGTGGGGATCCTCTACCGCATCAGCAGCATGAACGGAACCGAGGATGCGCTGGCGCGACAGCGGTGGTCGCGGGAGGCAGCATGAAGGTTCTGATCGCTGGAGGTGGCACCGGAGGACATGTCTTCCCGGGCATTGCCGTCGCCGAGGAATTGCTGCGCATCCGACCGGATGCGCAGATCGTCTTCGTGGGAGGGACGCGCGGGTTGGAATCGACCGCTGTCCCGGAGGCCGGCTTCCGGCTCCGTACGCTGCTCACCGCGGGGTTCACGCGGGGCCAATGGTGGCGCTGGCCGGTGGCGGCGTTCGTCAATCTCTTCGGCTTCATGCAGGCGGTGGGCATCCTGCTCGCGGAGCGGCCCCAAGTGGTGCTTGGCACGGGTGGTTATGTGAGCGGTCCAGTCTCGCTCGCCGCCAAGATGTTGGGCAAGCCGCTCATCCTCCAGGAGCAGAACTCGATTCCCGGGTTGACCAACCGATGGTTGGCGCGGATCGCGGACGAGGTGCACTTGTCGTTCGTCGAGGCGCGCAGCTACTTCACGCGCAAGGACCACCTCAAGGTCACCGGCAATCCGGTGCGCGGTCACATCGTATTCGAGGACCGCGACGCGGCCATGCGCGAGTTCAAGTTGGCCACGGGCAAGCCCACGGTGTTCATCTTCGGGGGCAGTCGGGGGGCCAAGCGGATCAATGAGGCTGCGCTCGATTGCATGCGCCGACTCAAGGACCGGGTCGATGTGCAGTTCATCCTCCAGACCGGCAACGAGGACTTCGAACGGGTCAAGACCATCGCCGTGGCCGAGAAGCTGCCGGTGAATGTCCTGCCCTTCCTCAAGCGCATCCACATGGCGTACGCCGTTGCCGATCTCATCGTGTGCCGCGCGGGCGCCATGACGCTCGCGGAGATCGCCGCGTGCGGGCGGCCGAGCGTGTTGATCCCCTATCCCTTCGCAGCGCACAACCACCAGCAGGTGAATGCCTCGAACCTGGTGGATCGGGGAGCCGCCGTGATGATCATCGATAGCGAGCTCGACGGCGAACGCCTCGCCAAGGAGGTCGCGCACCTCCTGTCCGACCGGCAGACGCTATCGCGCATGTCCGCCAATGCCCGCCTGTTCGCGCGTCCCGATGCAGCGAACCGGCTGGCCCGTACGCTCGTGCGCTTCGTCGAAGGCGAGCCCGAGCCCGTCGAGGAGCCGGCGTAAGCCATGTACGGACACACGCACCGCATCCACTTCATCGGCGTCGGCGGCAGTGGTATGTCGGGGCTGGCCGAAGTGCTGCTCAACATGGGCTACCATGTGACCGGCAGCGATCTGAAGTCGACCGAAGTCACCGATCGGATCGTGGCGGCTGGCGGACGGGTGTTCCTCGGGCATGCGGCCAGCAATATCGAGGGCGCGCAGGTGGTGGTGTATTCCTCCGCGGTGCCACCCGAGAATCCGGAGTTGCTCGCGGCGCGCAGCGCGAATCTTCCGGTCATCGCCCGGGCCGACATGCTCGCGGAACTCATGCGGATGAAGTACGGCATCGCCGTGGGGGGGTCGCACGGCAAGACGACCACCACCTCCATGGTCGCCTCCGTGCTGACGCGCGGCGGTCTCGATCCGACGATCGTGGTGGGCGGGCGGCTGCTCACGCTGGGAACGAACGCCAAGCTCGGCCATGGTCGATTCCTGGTCGCCGAAGCCGATGAGAGCGACGGTTCATTCCTGCGCCTGGCGCCCGCGGTCACCGTGGTCACGAACATCGACCGGGAGCACCTGGATCACTATGCCGACCTCGATGCGATCCGGCAGGCGTTCATCTATTTTGCGAACCGCGTGCCGTTCTATGGGGTGAGCGTGATGTGCGTGGACGACCCGCAGGTGCGGGAGATCCTTCCCTTGCTCAACAAACGCACGATCCTGTACGGCACTCGAGCGGAAGCCGAGATCCGCGTGAGCGACATCGAACTCACCCCCCATGGCTCCCGTTTCCGGATCGTGGCGGGTGGCGAGCCGATGGGCGGGATCACGCTGAATGTGCCGGGCCGACACAATGTGCTGAACGCGACGGCCGCGGTGGCGGTGGGGCTGGAGCTGGAGATCGGCTTCGCGCACATCGCCGAAGCGCTGGGCGGCTTCCAGGGAGTGGGGCGCCGATTCGAAACCCGCGGCGAATGTGCGGGGGTGCGCGTGGTGGATGACTATGGGCATCATCCCACGGAGGTGGCCGCGACACTCGCAGCCGCCAAGGGGATGGGCGGACGGGCCCTGGTGATCTTCCAGCCGCACCGCTATTCGCGCACCGCGGCGCTTCGTCAGGAGTTCGGCCGGTGCTTCGACGATGCCGACCATGCCTGGGTGCTCGACATCTACGCCGCCGGCGAAGCTCCCATCGAGGGGGTCTCCGGTCAGACCGTGGTGGAATCGGCCAAGCAGCATGGGGCCCGACATGTCGAGTATGCCGCGAGCGG
>JANLOU010000108.1:0-1876 GCA_031366735.1 Candidatus Eiseniibacteriota bacterium | reverse complement strand
CCGTGCGTCGCGGCGCGCACTCCGCGCATACTCCCCGGCGGGTTCGAGTTCCATCACACGCCGCCAGCACAGGATGGCCTCGCGAAAGCGCTTCTGCTCGTTGAGCAGCACGCCCTCGTGATACAGGGCGCCGATGTGCGATGGGTCGAAGGTCAGGATGCGACGGAAGGCATGGCTCGCATCGCGCCGCTTGCCGAGCACCATGAGGGTTTCGCCCAGCGCCAGGATGGCATCGAAGTGATAGGGGTCCCGCTCCAGCAGTGCGATCAGCTGGTCGAGGGCGGTCTCCGCGCGACCAGACGCGCGGCGCAACGACGCAAGTTCCAGCGTCGCTTCGGCGTAGGTGGGCACGGCGTCCAGCGCCGCTTCCAGCTCCTGCTCAGCCTCCTTCACCAATCCCTTCGCGCGCAGCAACCGCGCCAGCTGGAAGCGCACCACCGCGAATTCCGAATCCAGCTCGAGCGCCTGCCGGTATGCCGCCACCGCGCCATCGTTGTCGCCGAGCGAGCGCGCGATGTCGCCGATGCGCTGGTGCACGTCGGGACGCTGTGGCGCCAGCTTGCGTGCCCCGTCCAGCGCTTCCAGCGCGCCGGCGGGATTGCCTGTGCCCGCGCGCGACGCCGCCACGAGCATCATCACGTCCACCACGGCGGGATGCGAGGCGTGCAGCGCCTCCGCAATGGGAAGCGCGTCGCGCGCGCGCGCGAGTGCGAGCAGCGACCAGGCCTCGCCCAGTTGCGGGCGGGTTGCCGCCCCATCCTCGCTACGGGCGCGTCGATAGCGCTCGATCGCCTCGCCGTGGAGTCCCTGCCGAGCGAACATGTCGCCCAGCAGTGTGTAGCCGTCTGCCGGTGGCGCACCGCGTGAGAGTGCGCGGCTCACTTCCGCCGCGGCGCGGTCCATCAATCCCATTGCCAGGTAGTCCGCGGCCATCGCATACGGATCACCCGCTTCCGGCGCGATCGTGTCACGCACCACGTCCGGTGCAGGAGTGACAGGGGCGAGCGACGTGAACAGGGAATCCAGCACGGCCGAGTCAAAGGAAAAATCCTCGACGGAATCGTCCATGCGCTGCACGGCGCCAAGGTCCGGCTTGATGGAAAGATCGGGGTCTTCGTACTCGAGGTCGATCGCCAGTTCGAACTTCTGCGCGACATAGTACGGATCCAGCTCGAGTGCTCGCTTGGTTTCACGCAGCGCGCCCTCGAAATCCCCGAGGTTGGACAGCGTGAAGCTGAGGTTGTAATGCGCTTCGGCCAGGTTGGGCTTTTCCTGCACCGCACGCGCAAAGGCATTACGCGCGTCCTCGAAGCGGCGCAGTTCGGACAGCACCAGGCCCACCCCGTTCCACGCGGCGGCATCCCCGGGTACACTCTCGAGCACACCCCGGTATGCCTCCAGCGCCAGCTGGAACTTCCGGCCCTTGCTGAGCAGCAGCGCGAGGTTCAAGCGCGCCTTGTCGAAGCCGGGTTGCAGGCTCAGCGCCTGCCGGAAGCAATCGATCGCGCCGTCGGTGTCGCCGCAGTGATAAAGGGCGACGCCGAGGTTGTTGTGCGCCAGCGCATACCCCTGGTCGGTCCGCACCGCGCGGCGATAACTGTCCTGCGCCTCGGCAAAGAGGCCTTCCTGGTGGAGCGCCACGCCGCGTTCGTTCCACAATTTCGGACTCATCGGGGCGCTTGCGAGCAGTTCGTCGTACAGGGCCACCGCGGCCCTGGGTTCGCGGCGCAGCAGGTGCACCTCCGCCATCGCCTGGAGCACGAGCGCCCGGTCTTCACCGCGCTCGAGCGCCCTGGTGTATTCGCGCAGCGCCTCGCCGTAATAGCCCTTCTGCCGAAATGCCAGGCCCAGGTTGAATTGCGCAAGCTGCCCCTCG
>JANLOU010000057.1:0-1907 GCA_031366735.1 Candidatus Eiseniibacteriota bacterium | reverse complement strand
GCCCAGCCACGGCAGCGCGCCGGTGGTGGTCGCTCCGCCTCCAGGGCTACCGCAGGCCGAATAAGGCTGTCCCCAGAACGCGCTACTCGCTCGGGGGTGCGGTCCACTCGTCGGTATGGTCGATCAGCGAGATGCGCCAGGTCAGTTCGGGGTGCATGTCGACCTGGTGCCGTGTGCGCAAGCGGTCGAGCAGTTCATTGAGCACGCGCTCCGCCACGACTTCTTCGAGCGATTGATCGACCAGGTCCCGCGCCTCGGCGTAAGGAATCGGCTTCGGGGTCTCGTGGGCGATGATGTAGAACACCACCCACAGGTTGTCGACGCTCAGGTATTGCTTGCCCGATTCGCCTTGGTGCAGTTCCTCGAACAGCAAGCCATGGTAGGCGTGCGGCTGTCCTTCGAGCGCTTCGCGGATCGAGCCACGCGTCATGCCCGTCGTGGCGTCCGCCGCGAGGATCGCCTGCGGCGTTTCTCCGGCCTTCAGCCGCGCCATCACCGAGTCGACGCCGGCCTCCGTCATCCGCGGGATCAGGGCGTACTGCACGCGCTCCCGTGTGACGAAGCTGCGCCGGTTGGCCTCGTAGAACTCGCGCCGCATGGCTTCGGTCACGCTGATCCTGGCCTGCACGGAGTCTTCGTACAGGTGCTGGACCATCGCACCTTCACGCTGGCGGTCGATCGTCTTGAGGTACTCAGGGTCGCGTTCGAGTCCCTGCGCCCGGGCGTAGCGAACCACCCAGGGTTCGAGCGCCATCCGCTGGATCATCTGGAACAGCGCGGCGGGTGTGCCGATGCGCTGGCGGCCCATGGGCGGGATGTTTTTGTACGCGGTGATCAGCCGGCCACAGGTGATTTTGTTACCCCCCGCAGACGCCATCACGCGGCTGGTGTCCGCATCACTCAAGACCGGTACACGGCTGCGCAAGTCCACCGTCGTGCTGCCGGGAACCCCGATGCCCTGGTTGGCGAGATTAAATTTCTCGGCGAGCCAAACCACTGCGGTCGTGTCGTAGACCGGCTTGGCCATGGCGGACAATTCGGCCATGAACGCGTCATCGAGCGCGGCTTCGCGTGCGCCGCGCAGGTCGATCAGCAGCGCGCGACGAATCGCCATGTAGGCGGGCATCTGCGTGGGTCGCCGCCCGAGGCACTGCCAGATTTTGTAGCCCTCATTGTCCCGGACCACCGCCGAGATGCCGGGCGGGCGCAGTTTGAACAGCGCCACGAGCGGGGCCCCGGGAAGATTGGAGCGTCCGCGCCAACCCATGTCGCCGTCCTTGAGCGAGTCGGGCCCGATCGAGTAGCGCGCGGCGGCGTCGTGCCAGGTGATCCTGCCCCGCAGCAACTGGCTGTGCACGATTCCTGCGGTGGCCTCGTCCGCGAACAACATGTAGCGCAGCCGCAGTTCCGACGCCTGCTCGGCGTAGAGATCGCGCAATTCCTTATCCGTGACGACGACCTGGTCGCGGACGCGGCGCTTGGTGGCGATAAACGCCAGCAGCTTGGTCTCGTACTGCTTGAGCATCAGCTGGTCGAACGGCCGGAGCGGGACTTTGAGCGAGCGAGCGGTCAGCCCGAGCAACTCCTTGTCGACCATTGACTGGAGGAACATGACGCGGCCCGTGCTGTCCGTCGCCGGCCGGGTGGAGGGGTCCGCGTTCATGTAGCGATCGAGGAAGTCGGCCACCCGGATGACACGGTCGTCCACCCGCGCGAGCACCACGGAGTCGGCCAGTGTCGAATCGTCCGCGGCGCGCACGGGTGCGGCCAGTATGGGGACGAGACAGAGGCAGGCCAGCACGGCCAGCGCCGAAGTGCGGGCCGCAGGGAATCGCTTCATGAACTCTCCATCGAAAGTGCGGCTTAGGGGAGCGTTGCACGCCGGGGCGCCATTCCAGCGGGCCAGC